>JBNJDJ010000158.1:0-2547 GCA_051744845.1 Bacillota bacterium | reverse complement strand
AGATGTTTATGTTAATTAAATTAGGAAGTAAAAACCAAATTACTGTTCCTGCTGATATAATTAAAAAAATAGGACTTCATGAAGGTTCTAAATTAGAATTAGAGATGACTGAAGATGGAAAAATAGTAATTATCCCAGTTGTTACTGTAGAAAAGAAATGGTTAAATGATGTTGGAGAAGCATTGAAACAAGTAGAGAAAGGTGACATCTCAAAAAAAATGGAAATTGAAGAATTATTAGAATCACTTTATGAATAAAAGTGATTTTAGATTATGAAAATTAAATATCTTGCATCTTAACTAGCTAAAAAAGAAAATATATATTATAAAAATTATACTTATTAAAAATAGATTTGTATGTAATAAAGGAGTGTGGTTGAAAATGATTGAATCAAGAAAATATGCTCATAAATTAATTGATCAAATTTCAGATGAAGATTATGCTGAACTTATTGATTTTTTGAAGTTTTTAAAAAGTAAAAGTGATAAAAATGAATTTGAATCATTAGAAAATGCATCACACTCAAGTATTTATTTTTGGGATAATGATATAGATGATGAGATTTGGAATGATGCATAGTCAAGTAGAAATTGTATTAATTCCGATTCCTTTTACCAATTTACGATAAAAAAAGAAAAGACTTGTAATTATTTATCACATGCTCATTTTAATTAAGCTAGTCAAGATATTATAGAAGTAGCTATTACTTAAAATATTAGAGGTATAGAGTATGAAATTGTAATTGAAAGTGATGATATAAGATAATTTAAAAAAGATGTCATATATTAGAACTAATAAAATCTATACATTATCAAAGAAATTGATAGTAAAAAAATTTGGTGAAATTAATGAAAAGATAATAGCTGATGTCAAAAAATAAATTAGTATATTAATTGATTAAAAATAACTATATATTGTAAAAATGATAAATATAACTAGCTTATAGATTAATATTCTATAGGCTAGTTTTAATTTTTGAAAAAAGGATAAATTATTTGAGATTTATGATTTATAGACATAAATAATTACAACTTGAAATATCTGATTTTGATTTTCTAAGTTTTTTATTGTTTTTTAATTATCTGTTTAGTTATCTATAAATTAATATTTTTTTCTATAAAAAAAGTGATGTAATTTCCACTTTAGATTTCAGAATAAATTTTTTCAGATTAAATTCATAACTAAATAAGACTCCTGCAATTAAGGCAGTTGTAGGTGCTACAATGACTAGTCCAATGCTCCCAATTAGTGTTCGCATGATTTCTGCTGAGACTACTTTTAGATTTAACATCCGGATTACTGATGTTTCTTTAGCAATAAACAACATAAGTAATGTTAAATAACTTCCTGAATATGCTAAAAGTAGTGTTGTTGCCATAGTTCCGATAACTTGACGGCCTACATTGAAACCCGATTCAACAAGTTCTTTCATTTTAATATTTGGTTTCTTACTTTTGATCTCATACATTGAAGCTGAAATATCAACAGCAATATCCATGGCAGCACCACTGGCCCCTAAAATAATCGCTGCATAGAATATTTCTTGAAGGTTTAAATAATGAAAACCTGAAATCATTAATGTTTGTGCATAAGGTTGTGTTAAACCACTGAGGCTTAATTGATGACCAAAAAAATGCGTTACAACAAGTGTAATCAGTAGACCCATGGTTGTTGCTAAAAAAGCAGCTAGGCCTCTTTTATTAAAACCCGATACTAAAAAGATGATAATACCTGATAACATCATAATTGTTAAACTTGTTAGAAGTATAGGATCTTTGCCTAACAATAAGTTTTCTAGTAAAAATTTCCATAAAATTAGCAAACTGAATGCAAAAGATAAAATGGCTTTAAAACCTATAAATCTTGAATAAATTAATAATGATAAAACGAAGATAATAAAGATAATACCAATCCAGTTTTGTCTATAATAATCGATAGCTCTCACCTGTTGAATCTGATTGTCTTGATGCTTAATACCAATGATTATCTTATCTCCTTTTTCATATACTTGGTCATATTCTATTTGTCCATTAAGAGAGTTGTCTGCTTGTACTTTTTCACCTTTATAAATTCCTTCTAGAATTTCTACTTTTAAAGATTGATAGCCAATAGCCGATACATTGGATGTCATTATTTCTGAGTTATCAACTGATAAAACCATTGCTTCTGATTCAAGAATATTTTCAGGTAAATTATTATCATTACTCAAAGATAAGGAAAAGTATAAACTCCCTAAAGCAAGAATAATAAAAAGTCCTATGAAAAATTTATTTTTCATGTTTAAATGCCTCCTCTAAATATGTAAAAATAGCCGCCACTAGGACGGCATTAGTATTAATTTTCTAATTTATATCCTAAAATGTCTGCCATATTTTTAGCGATTTCAGTGTTATCTTTGTAACCTCCAAATGTTTCTGATTTAAATCCTGTTGCTGACATTGGAATAGCAGTACCTGTATGAATAGTTGTTGTCCAGAAAATATTAGCTCTTTGAGAAACAATATGCGTTAAAGCCATACCTGCAGGGTCATAACCATAGTATCCAAA
>JBNJDJ010000157.1:0-2622 GCA_051744845.1 Bacillota bacterium | reverse complement strand
AAAGGCAAGTAAAAGAAAAGAAAATTTACTTGAAAAGCACAATATTGATAAGTGGGAAAGTACAAATGATTATTATGAATCTATTGAAGAAAAATTTACAAGTTATATTGAGAGAAAAACAGCGAGTGATACATTGAATACTAAAGATTTAGATACAGGTACATCTGGAGGAGAATTAACTTTATTTTAGTTAATTGTTAGGAGAATAATTATGAATCATTATGAAAATAGGAAATTAAAAATACCATTTAAATACTTAGAAAAATGGAAAAAGTCTTTAAATTTACTTGCTAAAACATATGGAGTAAATACTGTAGTTTTAAAAAAATATAATAAACCATTTATTAAAGTTATTAATAAGAATCTAGATAGTCAATTTTTATTAAAAGAAGGTAAATCTATTAAATCTTCAAAATTATTATCTAATAAAGTAATAGAAAGTTCTAAACTAGTCATTATTTCAAATTTAAATAAAAATTTAGAATTTAGCAAATTTGAAGAAGTAAAATATGGTTATTTAGCATATTTAGGAGTACCATTAAAGTTATCTACTGGTGAAATTTTTGGTATTATATCATTATACTATAAAAAGTTATATGATTTTGAAAAAATAGATAAAGATATATTATATCAAACAAAAGAATTGATTGAATCACATCTTGAAATTATTTCCAAAGATTTTAAAAAAGAAAAATATAGTCAACTTTATAAATCAGAAGAAAAACAAAATAGTGATTTGATTAATAAAGCCCCTATTGGAATATTTAAAACTACTTCTAAAGGCAGAATTATTTCGATAAATCCTAAGATGGCAGATATTCTTGGATTTAATAATAAAAATGAAGCATTAAAATATTATAAAAATTTAAAAAATGATTTATATTTAAATCCTGAACAAAGAGAAAAATTTATATATAAATTAAAAATAAAAGATGAAGTGAAAAATTTTGAATATATTGCAAAAGGAAAAAATAATAGAAAAATTTGGATAAGTATGAATGCTAAAAAGAAAAAAATATTTAAAAAAGGAGATTTTTTAATACAAGGTTTTGCTTATGATATAAGTGAAAGGAAAAATAAAGATAAGAAATTAAAACAAAAAAAAGAACAACTAATCAAATTATACGAGAAACTAACAATATATAATGAGGAAGTTTTGGCAATGAATGAAGAATTAGAAGGATCATTAAAACAAATGAACGATTTAAATAATAGATTTAAAAATATGATTGAACTTGTTTCTAAAACAAACTCAAAAAATATACTTAATGAACAAGATTTTTTTAATGATTTATTGGAAAGAGCAATAGAAATAATACCTGAAGCTGACTATGGTAAAATTGGTTTAATTAATAATGAAGATCAATTCGAATTTGTAGATTCAATAGGCCATGATATTAAAATACTTAAAAATTTGAAATTTGATAAAAAGATTCTTTTTAATAAAGAAAATTCTGATGTTAATCATACAACTGATTATTTTTTTGATAATGAAAAAATCGAATCAGAAAAAATAGAATTTCTAAAAGGGTTAAAACCAGTTAAAGAATCATTATATATTAATGTTTTAGTTGAAGGTACAATCGCTGGAAGAATTGGCTTTGATATAAAAGAAGGAAGTCAAAATGAGTTTAGTAATATTACTAGAAGAATTTTAGAATCTTTTTCATCTTTAGTGTCATCTTTTTTCACTTTTAAAAGGTTTGATGATTTACAAAACAATTTTACAAAAGAAATGTTAACATCAATTATAAAAATTTTAGAGATGTATGACCAATATACAAAAGGACACTCAGAAAATGTAGCTAAAGTTGCTTCGGCCATAGCTAAAGAAATGAATTTATCTAAAAAAGCAATTAGAGATACTTATTGGGCAGGACTTGTACATGATATTGGAAAATTATTATTACCTATAAATATATTAAATAAAAAAGGAAAACTAAAAGAATCAGAATATGGTTTAATTAAAAAACATCCGATTTGGGGTAATAAAGCATTAAAACATTCTAAAGAATTAAAACCTATTGCAAAAAATATTTTACATCATCATGAAAGATGGGATGGTACTGGTTATCCTAATGGTTTAAAAGGCGATGAGATACCCTTAATATCTCAAATCATTGCAGTAGCAGATTCTTGGGATGCGATGCTTTCAAAAAGAGCTTATAGAGATTCTTTAAGTGTAAAGCAAGCTATTAATGAAATAAAAAATAATAAAGATAAACAATTTTCACCAGAAGTTGTAAAAGCATTTCTTTATATAGTTGAGAATAAAAAACTTGAAAGTATAAAAAACAATATTTTAAAAAATGAAATTAATGAAACTAAAAAAAGAAATAAAATAATTAATAATGACTTAAGTTATGAAGTATTATTTGAAGAATCAAACTCAGGAATAGTTATAATTGATCCTGAATTAAATATAATTAGAGTTAATGATTATTTTTTAAATATGTTTGGTTATAAAAAAAATAATATACTTGGAGCTAATATTGAAAACATTGTTCCTAAAGATAAAATTAGTGAGACTCAAGATATAATTAAGCAACTCAATAATGATAAGAAAATATTTAAAAATACCATTAGAAAAAAATCTAATAATAAAATGATTAATGTTTCTAT
>JBNJDJ010000156.1:0-2636 GCA_051744845.1 Bacillota bacterium | reverse complement strand
ATATTTGAATGATATATTTGATAATAAAATAAAATTTTGATATCATTTATACAAAAAAGAGGAGGTATTTATAAAAAAAATTGCTATTATTTGTAAAAATGTAAATAATGAATTGATAAAAGATTTATTAGAATTAAAAAATTATGATTATATTTTATTTGAAGTTAAACAGATAGATGAATTAATAAATAATCAAAAAAAATATGGAATTATTATTTGTTTCAATATAGATAAAATTATTGATTTAGATAATTATATAGGTAAGTTCAAAATCAATACAATTTTAATTGGAAATAAAGAGACTTTGAAGTATAGAAATAAGCCAATAATTAGATATTATAATAGGAAAGATATAACATTAGATATCTTAGTTAATAAAATAAATACATATACTAGATTTAAAAAAATAAATAAAACGATTGATTTAGTATTAGATGATACTAACATAACTGCTATAGTATTTGATGAAAAGGGATATATTAGTTATGTGAATGAAACATTCACAAATCAAATTGGATACAGTAAAGAAGAAATAATTGATAAAAGTATTTATACTTTAAAATCTGATTATCATAGTTTAATGTTTTATGATAATATTGTTCAAACCATAAGAAGTAATACAAAATGGACTGGAAGAATAAAGATAAGAAAAAAAGATGGGAATTTTATTTGGGAAGAATGTGTTATTAAGCCTTTTAAAAAATGTAAATATAAACAATATTATATAATTATTGCAATTAACAAAGATAAGATCATTAAAAATAAAAATGAATATAAAAGAGAAATTCAGATGGCTGCTTCTATTCAAAATAGTATACTTTCAAAGCCATTAAAAAATGATGATATTTTAATTAATGCAAAATATTATCCATTAAATAAAATCAGTGGTGATACCTATTATTGGGATAAGTTAAGTGAAAATAAATATATAATATTATTAAGCGATGTAGTTGGGCATGGTATAGGCAGTGCATTAGTTACAACTGCTATTAATACTATTATTAAAGACTTAATAAACCAATGGGAAAATGGAGAAAAATTTTTAAAAGATTTGAACAATAAAATAATTGACTTTTTTTCAAAAAATAAGAAAGCGAAAGATTTTTATTTTACAGCAATTTTTTTAGAAATAAATACATTAGAAAAAACAATTAAATATTTTAATTGTGGACATCCACATATTTATTATTTTAATAATAAAGTGAAAAAGTTATATAGTAAAAATTTTCCTATTGGATTATTTAAAGAAAATGAATTTAAATCTAGAACAGAAAAGTATAATGAAAATAGTGAATTATTATTATATACTGATGGTCTTAAAGATTTAGATATGAATTATAGAAGTGGATTAAATATACTTGATTCAATTTTAAAAAAGTATATGAAAAATAATGAAAATTTGTTATCATATATAGAGCAAGAATATTTAGAGCATTATTTTGATAAAGTAAAAGATGATATTTCTTTAATATCAATTAAATTATTTAAGGACTGATATTATGAAGACAAATATTGCGAGACAACCAATTTTAAACCTAAATAATGAAACTGTAGCTTATAAATTACTTTTCAGAGGATTTGATATAAAGGATAATGAAGCTATTTTTAAAGATGGTAGTAAAGCAACAACTGAAGTTATAAAAAATTGGTTAATAAACTTTGGTTTAGATAAATTAACAAATAAAAAAAGAGCTTATATAACATTTACTCAACAACTCATTTTAGAAGATATGCCAAAGTTATTAAGAAAAGATAGTTTCATTATTGAATTAGAAAAAGATATACATTTTTCAGATGAATTTTTGGAAAAAATTATTGAATTAAATAATGAAGGATATAATTTTGCATTAAGTTACAGTCAAATTAGTAAACTTGATAAAAAATATAGAAAAAATATTGAAGTTATTAAAATTGATTTTCTTAAATATAGTCATTCTAAGATTAGAGAAATTTTAGAAAATTATAACAAAAAAGATTATATCTTTTTAGCTGAAAAAATTGAAAATTTTGTTGAATTTAAATTTGCGAAAAAATTAGGATTTGAAATTTTTCAAGGTTATTATTTTGCTGTTCCTAAAATATTGAAAACGGAAACTTTATCTACTATTCCAACAGTGTATATAGAGTTAATAAAAGAATTAAATAAAAAAGATATAAGTAATAAAAGATTAGCTGAAATTACTAAAAATGATGTTTCATTAACTTATTCAGTTTTAAATATAGTAAATAGTGTTGCATATTATTCGAGAAATAGAGTAAAATCAATAGAAGATGCATATATTCGTTTAGGTATTAAAGAAAGTAAAAAACTTATTTATTATAACTTTTTGAAAAAAATGACACCTGATGATACACCTGGAGAATTAATTAAAAAAAGTTTAATTAGAGGAAAACATGCTGAACTTTTAGCTAGTCATTTTAATTTAGAAAATAAAAAGGAAGAACTATTTTTATTAGGCTTATTATCATTGATTAATATTATTTTAAAAGATGATATGAATAATATTATTAATAGAATACATTTAGTAGATGAAATATCAGAAGCTCTTCTTGGTAAAAAAAATGAATTAACTAATGTATTAGATTTAATAATTCTATATGAAAAAAATTATGAAAAAAGTTTTATTAAAACTCTT
>JBNJDJ010000155.1:0-2637 GCA_051744845.1 Bacillota bacterium | reverse complement strand
AGGTTTTAAAAAATACTTGACAAGGTTTTCCTAAGCTGGTAAAATTAATGTAAATTAAAGTGTGTTACTGTTAAATCAGGCATAAACTTAGGGCGAGTTGCCAAGTTTATGTCTTTTTATATTTTTTTGAAAATAAGTAAGGAGTAATCATGCTAAAAAATTATAAAATAATAAAAGTTATGAATAACAATATTATTTTAGCTAAAGATTTGAAATTAAAAAATGAAGCTGTATTAATAGCAAAAGGCATAGGTTTTGGTAAAAATAAAGACCAGACTATTAAAATAGCCGATGATGAAATTGAAAAAACTTTTGTTACTCACGATAAATCAATAAAAAAAGATTATTATAAATTAGTTAATTCAATAGATAATAAGATAATTGAAATTTGTTCGAAAATAATTTTAAAAGCTGAAAAAGAATTTGGTAAATTAAATTCTAGAGTTCATATTGTATTAACAGATCATATTTCATTTGCAATTGAAAGAATTAAAAATGGACAAACAATAGAAAATCCATTTATAAATGAGATTAAGACTCTTTATCCTAAGGAGTATAAGCTAGGTTGTGAAGCAAGAGAAAAGATTCAAGAAAATTTTGATATTGATATTGGGAAAGGTGAAATAGGTTTTATTGCTCTACATTTAAATGCAGCTCGACAAAATGTAGAAGTGAAAAAAGCATTGAAAAATACTCGACTTATAAAAGAATTAGTTAAAATAATTGAAAACGAATTAGATTATAAAATAAAAGATTCAATTACATATAATAGATTAATTGATCATTTAAAAGGATGTATCGATAGAGTAGAAAGTAAAACCACTGTTGTAAATCCACTTATGGATGTTTTAAAAACTGAGTTAAGTGAAGCATTTAAAATCTCTAAAAAAATTAAAAAAGTTTTAGATAAAAATCTAGATTATGAAATTCCAGAAGGCGAACTAGGTTATTTAACAATCCATATTAACAGAATAAGAAAACTAAAAAATACGTAGCGTGTTACTGTTAAATCAGGCATAAGCTTTTATCTTTATTAATTATAATAAGGATTTAGCTTATGCTTTTTTATTTTATATTTTTTAAAGGAGGATTTATATGAAGAAAAGTATTTTTGGAAAGGTTCAAAAAGTAGGGAAAGCACTTATGCTTCCAGTAGCAGTATTACCAATAGCTGCATTGCTATTAAGATTAGGGGCAGGAGATGTATTAGGCATTCCATTTGTAATGGCGGCAGGGGATGCCATTTTTAGCAACTTAGCTATATTATTTGGTATAGGTGTAGCAATAGGTATTGCCAAAGATAATAATGGAGCAGCAGGTCTAGCAGGTGCAGTAGGTTATTTCACATTAACTGAAGGAGCAAAGGCTATAAATGATGAAATTAACATGGGAGTATTAGCAGGCATTATAGCCGGGCTATTAGCTGGGAGTTTATATAATAAATTTCATAATATTGAATTGCCTGATTGGTTAGCTTTCTTTGGAGGAAAACGATTTGTTCCAATAATAACAGGTTTAGTTTCAATTGTATTAGCATATGCGTTTGGTTATATATGGCCGCCAATACAAAATGGAATTCATAGTGTAGGTACTGCTATGATTGATGCCGGGGCTGCAGGAGTATTTGGTTTTGGATTTTTAAATAGATTATTAATTCCAGCAGGATTGCATCATGTATTAAATAGTTTATTTTGGTTTATTTTTGGAGAATTTACAAATACTGCTGGTGAGGTAGTTACAGGAGATTTACATAGATTCTTTGCAGGAGATCCATCTGCTGGAATATTTATGACAGGTTTCTATCCTATTATGATGTTTGGTCTGCCTGCAGCAGCTTTAGCTATGTATACTACAGCTAAAAAGAATAAAGCTAAAGTTGGAGGTTTATTAGTATCTGTTGCAATACCTGCATTTTTAACAGGTATAACAGAACCAATAGAATTTATGTTTATGTTTTTAGCACCAGTACTTTATGTAATACATGCTATTTTAACAGGAATATCAATGGCAATTACCTATATATTAGGTATAAAACATGGATTTGGTTTTTCAGCAGGTTTGATAGATTATGTATTAAATTTAGGTTTAGCTACAAAAGGTATTTTACTTATACCGATAGGATTAGCTTTTGGTTTAATTTACTATTTAATTTTTGTAGCAACAATTAAAGCATTTGATTTACCAACACCAGGAAGAGAAAAAGACTCTAGTGAAGCTACAGATGAATTAATTAAATCTGAAGGTATTAGTGGATTAGCTAAAGATTATGTTAAAGCTTTAGGTGGTAAAGAAAATTTAGTAGATATCGATGCTTGTATTACTAGATTGAGATTAGAAGTTAAGGATTCATCAATTATTGATGATAAAGATTTGAAAGATTTAGGTGCTTCTGGAGTTTTAAGACCTAATGATAAAAATTTACAAGTAGTAGTAGGAACAAAGGCAGAAATAATAGCAGATGAAATCCAAAGGTTATAAAATATAATTAATAGAGACTTTTGTCTCTATTAAATACATAAAATAAAAAGTTTTTCATCTAAGGAGGAAAAGAAAATGTTTGGACTATTTAAAAATAAAGAGATAAGTTTAAAAAAGCCTATAGAAGGTAAAGTAATAGAAATAACAAAAGTAGATGAT
>JBNJDJ010000154.1:0-2688 GCA_051744845.1 Bacillota bacterium | reverse complement strand
CTCTTTCTGCAGGTATATTATTACAAACAATGGTTCTTTGTTCATGGTATGTTTTTGTTGCTAAACTGGTTTCATCTAAATCAACTGATTTTACATCTTCATCAGTTATATCTTTTGATATCCCAACCGGAATTAATTTACCATCTTTTACAATATCTAAAGAGACGACATCATAGTCTAATATTGAATCCGCCGCTTCAACTGTTAAGCTGTATATTTCTTCTTTTTTAGATGAATTTTCCATTTTTATAGCTACATCATGAAGTTCCTCAATTTTATTTTTTAGTTTAATCTCTTGGGTTTTATCTTTCATCGCTAAGATAATAGCATTTTCGTTTTCAAAATCTACTGAAGTAATTTCACTCTCTAGGTGAATTATATTATTTTTTTGATCTCTTGCCTTTAATTCATTTATCCTATTATTTTCAAATTCTTCATTATTTTTAATGAATTCGATAAGCTCATAATATGAATCATCTTCAAATATATCTTTAAAATCAATCTGATCAATATTTTTTTTATCTATATTGAATATATCAGTCACAGTGTTATTAATATTTAATACCTCAAAAGTATCCCGATCAATTACAAAAAAAGCATCTGAAGCATTATCAAATATACTTTTAAATCTTTTTCCATAACTTTTGAGTTCATTATTAACAAGTTCTAGCTGTAAATTGATAAACTCATAGGCTATGGATATTGGGAATATTAATCCTATTAAATATAAAATGTTTGTTGTAAAAAAGATTGTTAAAAACTCATATGATGCCCATAATATAAAAAGTGTTGAGAAAAATATCTTATGTATATCTTTAATTTTACTGCTATTATTTACATAATACCCTATATCTAGAAAAAATATTGCTGCTAAAATTTGTGAACTGATTTTAATATAATTAAGATTGTTATCAAACTGTAAAAATATTAAATTTATAAACAAATATACTAGATATATAGTAATCCTTAAATTATTTTCTTTGCTTAATAGATACTTCTTTAAAGTATAATTTATGATCAATGCAGATGTTGCAACTAATATATATATATAAAGAAGATAAATATAACTAACTTTTAAAAAAGTAAGTGTTATTGGTAAAAAAAAGAGTACTCCCGCTGAAATAAAAAACAAAGTATTTAACTCGCCGTGTTCTCTATACTCTTTTTTGCGAAAGTAGTATACTATAATAACAAAATATAATACTATAATTGTTAATATTAAAATGTTTAACATATTCATATAAATCGACTCCAATTATTTTAAATAAAAATATCAAAAGGAATTTGATAATATTTGCTGAATATTATATATAGTGAGGAGGTACTCTAATTGCAATTACAAGAAATATATAATACAGTTGAAAAATTAGTATTAGATTTTTTAAATAAATACCTGTTTTCATACTATAATGTAGTACAGATAATACTTTTAATAATATTATTTGCTGTCAGTAATATTTTATCAAAAAGATTTAAAAACAGAGTATTAAAAATTATTCCTGAAAAAGTTAATTTAAAATCAATCTTAGATGATTTATTTAAACTTATTATTTATACCCTTTTACTCTGGATTTATATATTGTTTAGTTCTATATTTAAAGTTCCATATTATACAGTAATTATTATTGCAAATCTTCTAACAGCTTGGGTTATAATAAACCTCCTGTCAGAATTAATCAAAAACAAACTAATATCTCATATTTTTTCAATATTAATCTGGATAATTGCAGCATTACATGTAGTAGGACTATATGACATTGTTGTAAATATATTAAATAATATATCATTTAGAAGTGGAAATATCAATATTTCACTTCTAATGGTAATTAAAGGAACATTAACTTTATTCATATTTATCTGGGTTGCAAATAAATTATCATATTTTTCTGAGAAGAAAATAAAAAAGGTACCCTCATTAACTCCTTCTATCAAAGTTCTTCTCACAAAATTATTAAAATTTTTAATTTATACTGCTGTAATATTAATTACGATAAGTAGTTTGGGAATTGACCTTACAGCACTAGCTGTTGTTGGTGGTGCAGTTGGTGTTGGAGTAGGTTTTGGATTACAGAAAGTAGTGTCTAATTTCATTAGTGGTATAATTATTCTTTTAGATAAATCTGTTAAACCAGGTGATGTTATTGAAATTGATGATGTCTATGGTGAAATAAAGTCTATTAGTTTAAGATATATTTCAGTTTTGACATTAGATGGTAAAGAGTATATTATTCCTAATGAAGATTTAATAACAAAAAAGGTCATTAACTGGTCTTATAGTGATAATCTAGTCAGAACTAGTATATCTGTTGGCGTCTCCTATAGTAGTGATGTTAATAAAGCAATGGAATTATTAGAAGAAGCACTTCAAAATATAGATAGAATTTTAAAAAACCCTGAACCAAAAATATTTTTAACTGAATTCGATAATAGTTCTGTTAATTTAAAAATTAAATTTTGGATTAAAGATCCAGAAAACGGTATTACTAATATAAAAAGTGAAATTAATAAAAACATATGGAACCTATTTAATGAAAACGATATTGTAATTCCATTTCCACAACAAGATATTCATTTTAAAAGCATCAGTCCTGATGTTAAAAAATTTTTTAGTAAAGAATAAAATATATTTAAAAGCCTCTCACAGTTTAGATGAGAGGCTTTTAACTTTATTATCATAATAAATTATTG
>JBNJDJ010000153.1:0-2702 GCA_051744845.1 Bacillota bacterium | reverse complement strand
TTTTCTTTAGATATTCTAAATTAATACGATTTCTTTAATAAAATAATATAATAATTAAAGATATATCTCAATATCTAATTTATTTAAGTTCTTTAAAACCACCGGTTTCATAATTTTTTATTATCAAAGTTAAAATTTATAAATCTTGGGATTTCACCAAGATTTTCCTCTATCTTTCACTATCTTTCACTATCTCAAAATATATCTCGTAGATGGACCTTTTCCTACTTTTTTAATAACATCATTTTTCAATAAAATATTTATAATTTGATAAGCTCTAGTAGTTTTTATATTTAAAACTTCTTCAACTTCTTTTCTTTTTATACTTTCATTTTTAACTAAGTAATCGATTATTTGATTTTCTTGTTCAGTAAAAAAAGTTTTATTATTCTTTATATATTTAAATTTTTCGAAAATTTTTCTTCTAAAAATACTAACATCAACACTATCACCAGTTTCTCTTATAATTGGCTCTTTAAGATCATATTTTTCACATGAATTTAAAATTCTTTTTATTCCACTTCCCCATTGTTCAATATAATCAAGTTCCTTAAATACTCTTGCAATGACTTTATTTCTGATTTCTGATCTACCTTTTTTTAAATCACTTTCAGTTCAGTTATTGACAATGGAAAACCACCTGGGGAAACAATATCAACTATATCATCATAAATCCCTAACTTAATATCTCTCCCAAAATTCTCATAATCTCTATGAATTAATTCATTTACAATAGCTTCTCTTATAGCAACTATAGGTATCTCATATCTATCACTTCTTTGTAGTCCATCTATTTTACCTTCATAATTTATATGTTTCTTGACAAAACTAACAGAATTTTTTAACTGATCAAAAATATTTTTATTAAATTCAATTTTATCTAAAAATTCATTCATAGTTTTACCTTTGAATCTAGCAGCTTTTATTCTACAATGTTCAAATTTACCTAGCAAAATAAGCAGTCCATTTGTTGGGTAATGCTTACCATTGTTTTCTTTTACTAAACCTAAATTTTTTAATTTATCCTTATCTAATTTTTTATCTATCTTAATAAATTCTTCTTCTAAAATAGTTAAATTTAAATCTTCCAACTTATAATCAAAATTAATTACTTGATCAAAACTAATATTTTTACTTATTAATCTAAGAGAATTAATTTTTTTATTATCAGCTAATCTATTAGTTGCACCTACTCTAATATAGGTACCTTTATTAACTCCTTTATTTTTTAAAAAATATGGTCCGTTATTTCCTCGCTTAATATCTAAAACTAATATATTCTTATTTTTTATATTTAGTGTATAAATTTCAAAATTAATAACAGGAGTACAATTGTCATATATTAATTGTGATATTTTATCTTCAACAGATATTATATCAATATCATCTTCTAATCCTTTTATTTCACCATTATCTTTTATGCCTAAAAATAGCTTGCCTCCACCAGTATTTGAAAAACTAATAACCGTTTTTGCAATTGATTTATCTGAAATGTCTCAAGAAAATTCCATCCTAATATTTGATTAGGGTGGAGATGAATTGAGACGGTTTTGATTTTAACTTACAACAAATAATCCTTTACTATATTTAATTAATTCTACATCTGTGACGTTAGAATTAACTGTATTACCTTGCTTATCTTTCATTCTAACCCAAGCACCATAGTTAAACATCCCTTTAACTTCACAAACTTTCCCTTCATATTTAACTAAATCTTTTGGTGATAACGAATACTTCTCTTTTCTAATACTTATACCATAAGTTTTACGATTTGTCTGTAACGAGCGATTATTTCGACGATTAATATTAATTTTGATTGGGTTAATTCTCTTTTGGTTATCGCCTCCTGCAATAACAAATGCATCATTAAAATGCGTCTTTTGTAAACCTAAATTAATTCTGTTCATTTTAGTAATATGGCCAAATGTATAATCACAATCTAATTTGTTAACTATTTTCCACCTAATTATATTCATAAATGCAGTTGATTTTAAAGTTTTTTTAGCTTGTTGTTGAACTTTAGGGTATCCAAATTCTTTAGCTGTTTGACTATCTTTCTTTTGGTTACAATCATGACAACTAATAGTTAAATTGTCTACTCTATTAGAGCCTCCACGAGATTTAGGTATGATATGATCTATTTCTAATGGAACACCTTTTTTCCCACAATATACACATTTCCTATCGAATTTTTCTAAAAGATAATTACGAACTAAATACCCTTGCAATTTGCCTTGTTGATACTTAACCCCTTCTATTTCAGGGTTTTCCATTTTTTGAGTATCAAATTGAGCAACTTCTATTATTATTTTAGTAATTGGTAATATCCCTTTTAATGCGTTTACTAACTTAGTATGACTGTTTTTCCTGTGTTTAATTGATGGCGCTAACCAACCTTTAGGTTTGCTCTTTTTGCGATTATCAAAGCGAGGTTTACGAAATCTAGTATTTCTATGTCTTCTATTTTTACGATAATTAGCTCTTTGTTCTAGTTTTTTAGATATATCATTACGCAACTTTAATACACCACTAATTAACTCTTCATTTTCAGTAACTGCTGAAAATCCTACTTCCCTATACCCTGCGTCAATACCTAATATTACGTCTTTAGTATAAGAGTTTTCTTTTTCTCTATCTATAATTTTGATAGTGAAAGGGTTTCTTTCAACTACTTTAGCTCTACCCTTATCTAAAAGTTTTCT
>JBNJDJ010000152.1:0-2716 GCA_051744845.1 Bacillota bacterium | reverse complement strand
TTTTTTCTTTTATAAACATCATAAAATATAGTGTCTCCATAATCTAAATTAATATCTCTTTTATTTTTAAAATTTTCTATTGTCTTATCAAATCCTTCTATTTTAAACATATTAGATAATTTAGCATTATACTTTAAATCTTTTCCTAAAGAAGTATTAGATTTATTAGTTTGAATTTCAAAATTAACAATTATATATCCATCCTTTTTAAAAATTTCTTCTTTAAAATCAATTCCATTATTTTTCAAAGCATATTCATTTAAATCAATATTTTCATCAACTACATATAAATAATTAGGTAGTTTATAAAATCCAAACCATCTTTGAACTGAATTTTTTACTCTAGATTGATCTATTTCTTTAGTTAATTCATCTAAATTTCCTTCAAACACTCTTAAATATTTATTCAACTGTATATTTTTTAAATTACCTATATTAATTTTTTTCTCTTTTAAATCAAATAAATCAATGTTTAAAATATTAGAAGAATAATTTAAAGCTTCATCACTAATATCTATAAAAGGATCGCTTATATCTAAATAGTAAGTTGGTAAATACTTTTCTAAATCTTCTTTATCATCTAAGCAAATAAAATGATTTTTCAAATCTTTTTGTATATAAGTCCAAAATTTAACTGAACTATCTATATTATTTGATTTATTTAAATATTTAAATTTAGGATTTATAACTATTTTATCTTCTTTGAAAAAATTCCCTATAGTATTTAGTTGAAATCTAAATTTATAACCTAACTTTAGACTCCCTTGATTTAAATATTTTGGATGACTTCCAGGTGAAATAGGTAGTATATATTTATGATTATCTTCTTTATTACCATATTCATCTTTTTTACCTACCCAAAAATAACTATCATCTTTATGAGTTTTACTTCCTTTTTTAATTCTAAAAACCTCTTCCCAATTTGGATAATCATATATATCAGTTATTTTAAATCCAAATATTCTGCCTAAGACTCTTACCTTTACTTTATCTTTAATAATATATTCATTTAAATTTAAATTAGCATTTTTTACTATTTCTAAATCATTATCTAAAGCATTTATTGGAGTTGTTTTAGTTTCAATAATATACTCTCCTTCATCTACCCAAGTAGGAATATAAATATTATTTATTTCATCATTTACTTCAATCCACGTATCTTTTGAAACTAATTTAGACTTTTCTCTTTTAGTAGTTTTATAATAAATATCGAAAGGAAATTTAATTTCTTTTTTTAAAATATATTTTTGATAATCTCTATCTTTGTATCCTAAAATATCTTTATGCTCACCTTTTGTTTGATATTTAAATTTCGTATCCATACCTAAAATTAAACTTCTATCCTCTTTATTTCCATTTATCATTTGATTATATTTATCTCCAATTGTAGAAAATAAAAGTTTTGTAAAAACAGGTGTATGAACAATCACTGGATTAACATAAGTCTCAATAATTTTATCTTTAACATCTATAGGATCAATTGATTTACCTTTTAATAATTTATATATTATTTCACCTTTAGAATCATATATTTTATTTCTTTTTTCATTAGGAATTTTTAAGTATTTTTCTAAAAATACACCTTCTTTAGTTAAAGGCGCTTCAGGTATATTTTCAGGTTCTTTAGTATTTTTATAAACTTCTTCATCGTCTAAAATTATTTTTTCATTAAAAGTCAACAAATCATTTTTAACTAAAATATCACCAATTGTATCTTCAGCCTTTTTTAAACAATCGGATTTTATACTAGATCTAGAAGGTGGAGAATGATAAACTGTTCCAGCACTTACTACACTTGAATAATTAGGTAAAGCAACTATATTTTTATCATACCTATCAATATCTATATTAGGTGGTATATAACCTTTAGGAAACATATCTAAAATTCCAGTTTCTAAAGATTCATTATATATCTTTATTAAATCTAATATATGACATTGAAAATAATTTATTTTATAAAAATTAGCTTCTCTTTTTATATTGAAATCAAATTTGAAAGTTTCTCTTTTAGTCTTTTTTCCTACAGTATATACATAAGTTTTAGTTACTTTAATCGGAAAAGATTTTTCAATATTTTTTTTATTAAATTTATAATCTACTAGATACTTTTTAGCCCTTCCTTTTCCAGTAAGATATTCACTACTAGGTATACCTTCTAATACATCAAACTTACCTTCTGATGCTATTAATTTAACTAAACCTAAATTTTTTAACTCTTTTTCCTTATAATAAAATTCAACAATTACTTCATCATTAAACCTATCCATAGATAGACTTACACTTTCATCTTCTTTTAAATTCCCTTTATTTATTTTATAACCTAAGTAATTATATAATTCAAAATCCATCTTTTCTAAAGTAATATTTGGATTAGCGTTACTTAGCTGATAATTTTCTTCTTTTAAAACTCTCTCGTCTTTATATCTTTTATGATAAACTTTTACATCTAAATTCTTATTTTTCAAATGAGCATCTAAAGGCACATCAATATACCAAATTGAACCATCATTAGCTTCATGCCATAGTCTAGTCATACCTTTAGTCAAACTACTAAAAGGTGTAATCACATGAACATAATCAACCCATTTATCTTTATCAATTAAAGAAATATCTATATAACCTTTATGATGAATCTCTATACTTTCTAAAAAATTATCCATTAAATCATCTATTATATCTTCTTGACTTTTAAAATTAGCAAAATCAAAATATGTAG
>JBNJDJ010000151.1:0-2757 GCA_051744845.1 Bacillota bacterium | reverse complement strand
GGAGTTGATTATATGCAAGAAAAAATAAAGGAACTTTTTTATAATTTAGTTAAAATTCAAAGTGATACTCATAGTATTTTAGAAAGAGATGTAGAAAAATTTATAAAAGAGTATTTAAATGAGTTTGATTATTTTAAAAAAAATTCAGAGTATTTTGGAAAGTTTGAATTAAATGATTCACTTAAAAGAAGTATTATATGGGGATTAGTTAAAAAGGGAACTAGTAAAAAAACAGTTATATTACTTCATCATCACGATGTAGTTGATAGTTGTGATTACGGAGCTCAAAAGGACTTAGCTTATAGACCTAAAGAATTAAGGAAAAGTTTAAGCAAATTAAATTGGAATGAAGAAGTACGTAAAGATATTGAAGATGAAAATTGGATTTTTGGCAGAGGAACTGCTGATATGAAAGCTGGTGGGGCAATTCAAATTGAATTATTAAGAGAGTTTAGTAAAAAAGATTTTGATGGAAATATTTTGCTTCTATCTGTTCCAGATGAAGAGACTTTTTCAGAAGGTATGAGAAAAGGAATAGAGTTATTAACGGATTTAAGAAAAAAACATAAATTAAAATATTCACTATTAATAGATTCAGAACCACATAAAAGAAAAAAAGAAAATGAAGGAGTTATTTTTGATGGATCTGTTGGGAAAATAATGCCAACAATATATGTCAAAGGTTTTAAGTCTCATATAGGAGAGATTTTTTCAGGATTAAATCCGCTTTTAATTTTATCTAAAATTATGCAAAAAACAGAAACAAGTATGCTTTTTTCAGATAAATCAGGAAATGAATCTTCGCCACCTCCATCTTGGAGTTATTTAAAAGATTTTAAGAAAAATTATGATGCATCTATACCTGAGGCTGCAGGAGGTTATTTTAGTGTTTTGACTATGTCTCAAACACCAAAAGATGTCTTAAGTAATTTGAAAAAATTATCCAAAGAAGCTTTTGAAGAATCAATTTTACAAATTAAGAAAAATTATAAAATTTATTCTAACTCAGATGATATTAACTGGAAAGTAGATGTATGTTTTTTTAGTGAACTGTATGAAAGAGCTTTTGAATATTCAGGGAAAGAGTATATAAAAGAGTATAAATCAACTTTAAAAGAGATTAGAAAAAAACTGAGTTCTAATAAAATAACTTTACCTGAAAGTAACTTTTTATTAATTGAAAAGACACTTGATTTTATAGATTCTAATCAACCGATTGTAGTTATAGGTATATCACCACCTTTTTACCCACATGTATCTATGGATAATATAGAATCTGAAATATCAATAGGTGAGATTTTAAAAACTATAAATAAAAGTGCAAAAAAATTTGATGAAAGCTATAAACTAAAAAAATATTTTGCAGGAATTTCAGATATGAGTTATACAAGTTTAAATAAGATTGAAGAAATAAAGCCTTATATAGAAAAAAATATGCCTTTATGGGGAGAAATTTATGAAATTGAGTTTGATAAATTAAAAACTTTGAATATTCCTAGTATAAATTTAGGCCCTTGGGGAAAAGATTTACACAAAAAAACTGAAAGAGTATTTAAAAAGGATGTATTTGAAAATACTCCTGTTTTAATCAAAGAAGTTATTGAAAAAGTTTTAATGAGTAAATGATCTTTTATAGGTCATAAAATATATTTAAAAGGAGGTAGAGATTTTGGAAGCTATTGAATCTATTATTGGAAAAATGGTTGGTATTCTTTGGGGACCAGCAATGCTTGTTTTGTTAGTAGGTGGAGGATTATTTATATCGTTTAGGATCGGATTTATTCAAGTTAAGTATTTTACTTATATGTGGCACCAAACATTTGGTAAGCTTTTTAAATCAAACAAAAGTGTAGATAAGGAAGATGCAAAAGGAGAAGGTGACTTATCTCCATTTCAAGCAGTTACAACTGCTTTAGCATCGACAGTAGGAGCAGCTAATATTGTAGGAGTGCCTGTAGCAATTTACTTTGGAGGTCCAGGAGCAGTTTTTTGGATGTGGGTAACAGCAGTAGTAGGTATGGGTACAAAATATGCTGAAGTTGTATTAGGTGTTTTATATCGTGAAAAAAATGAAAAAGGTGAGTACGTAGGTGGTCCAATGTATTATTTAAAAAATGGACTTAAACAAAAATGGTTAGGAACAACTTATTCGTTTATATTTATGTTCACAATTTTATCTGGTATTATGGTCCAAGCTAACTCAGCAGCAGGAAGTGCTGAAACATTAGGAATAGATCCAGTTTTTTCAGGTATATTCATAACTGGAGTAGTAGGTCTAATTGTATTTGGCGGAGTTAAAAGAATAGGTAAAGTTTCAGAAAAATTTGTACCACTTATGGCTAGTTTATATGTTCTAGGCAGTTTAATTATAATATTTGCAAATATTGGCAAAGTACCATCTGTAATAGCTATGATTTTTTCTGATGCGTTTACAGGTCATGCAGCAGTAGGTGGATTTGCTGGTTCAACTATTGCAATAACTTTAAGAAATGGAATGGCTAGAGGAGCATATTCTAATGAAGCTGGAATGGGAAGTGCACCAATTGCTCATGCTTCTGCTAAAACAGATCATCCTGTTAGACAAGGAATGTGGGGAATGTTTAGTGTATTTTTCGATACTATTTTAATATGTACAGTAACAGCTTTAGTTATCTTAACTACAGGAATTTGGAAAGTCAAAGGTTTAGAAGCATCAGGTATGACTGCTGAAGCTTTTAGTAATTTTTTCGGTCCAATTGGAGGAAGTGTAGTAAGTGT
>JBNJDJ010000150.1:0-2771 GCA_051744845.1 Bacillota bacterium | reverse complement strand
AGAATCTAAAGAAATGGTTAAGACTGCTTATGAATTAGGTTGTAATTTTTTTGATACTGCACCAAATTATTCAAACGGAGAAAGTGAACTAGTTTTAGGTAAAACCGTTAATAGTTTAAATATAAGAAAAGACGTATTTATAAATACTAAGTTTGGTCATTGGCCAAATGGAAATGTAGATTTCAATCCTGAAAGAATAAGAGAATCTGTATTAAAAAGTTTAGATAGATTAAATACAAAATATATTGACTCAATAGTGTTACATAATCCACCTAATAAAATTTTAAAAGGGAAAACAAAACATTTTGAAATACTTTCAAATTTGAAATCTAAAGGATTAATCAATCATTATGGAGTATCTGTAGATACTAGTAAAGAAATGATCGATGTTATTAAAAATACAAATATTGATATAATAGAAGTTATGTTTAATATGATACATCAAGAACCTAAAAAAGCTTTTGAATTAGCCAAAAAAGAAAACATTTCAATAATTGTGAAAGTACCACTTGATTCTGGCTGGTTAACTGGTAAATATAATAAAGAAAGTTCTTTCAAAGGTATAAGAGATAGATGGTCTACAAAAGAGATCCATCAAAGAGCTCATTTAGTAAACGATTTAAAAGGTATTGTAGGAGAAAAAGACTTTATTTTACAAGCTCTACAATTCATTTTATCATATGATGAAGTAACTACAGTAATACCAGGAGCTAAAAATATAAACCAATTAAGGCATAATTTAAAAGCATCTGAATCATATATGAAAAGTGAAATAAAAGATAATATTGAAAAATTATATAATAATAAGATAAAAAAGATGAATATTAAGTGGTAATTTAAAGGAGTCTTATGGCACATTTAACTGGTAAAAGTGGGTATAAAAAATTAATTGATAGATATAATGAGTTTCCTCATAAAGCACCAGAATCTGAAACACTTTATAAAATTTTAAAAGTTTTATTTACTAAAAGAGAAGCTAAATTAGTTTCTTTATTACCAATAAAACCATTTAATGTAAAAAAAGCTTCTAAAATATGGGGAATATCTCAAAAAGAAGCTAAAACCATTTTAGAAAGTCTGGCTAAAAAAGCTTTACTTTTAGATATTAATGATAAAAATGAACAAAAATATCTTGTACCACCTCCGATGATTGGATTTTTTGAATTCACTTTAATGCGAACTGGTGGTAATTTTGATCAAGAATTACTTAGTGAATTATTTCATCAATATTTGGAAGTAGAAAAAGATTTTATGAAAGAACTACTTTCTTTAAATACACCAGTTGGTAGAATACTGATTAATGAAGATAGCATAGAAAAAGATGAAGAAGCTTATGTACTTAATTACGAAAAGGCAACATCTATACTAAAAAAAGCAGAAAGTATAGGTGTTAGTAGATGCTATTGCAGACATAAAGCTGAGCATTTAAATCAAGCTTGTGATGCACCACAAGAAGTTTGTTTATCAATAAATGATTTATCTTTATCTCTTTCAAAACACGGATATGCAAGAATAATTGATACTAAAGAAGCATTAGATATTCTGAAACTTTCTTATGATCATAATTTAGTACAGTTTGCTGAAAATGTTAAAGATGATGTAGGTTTTATATGTAATTGTTGTAGTTGTTGTTGTGTGGCTTTAAAAGGGGCAAGAGAAATGGGAGTTCCACAAACTATTAGTTCATCAAATTTTATTGCTGAAATTAAAGAAACTTGCATAAATTGTGGAAAATGCATAGAAGTATGTCCTATGGGATGTTTTAAATTTGAAGATAAGAAAGTTATATTAGATAAATCTTTATGTTTAGGGTGTGGAGTGTGTGAAAGAGTATGTAGATTTGAAAGTATTAAAATGGTCAAAAGAGAAAAAAGAATTTTTACACCAGTTAATACTGTACACAAATTAATTTTGGAGGCAATTGAAACTGATACCTTGCATAATTTAATTTTTGATAATAAAAATCTTTTAAGTCATAGATTTATGAGATCTTTTTTAGGTGCTTTTTTAAAACTATCCCCAGTTAAAAAATTATTAGTTAGTAAAACTTTCAAGTCAAAATATCTTGCAAGTATTTCTAAAAAAATTGGGACATAAATATTTATTAGGAGAGAATATGATTTTTAGAAAAGCTAAATTAAATGATCTAGATATTTTAAATGAATTAGCCATAAATTCTGAAAGCTATTGGGGAGAAAATAGCACTTTTTTAGAAAAATTTAAAAAAGTATATATAATAACTCCTAGATCTTTAAATAATAGTTATATAATAATAATGGAAAAAGACACTGAGATTGTTGGTTTTTATAGTTTAGATATAAAAAAGAGAGAATTAGATTATTTATATATTAAAAAAGACCTTATAAGACAAGGTTTAGGTAAAAAAATGTGGAAAAATATGTTGAGTAATTGTAAAAAAATTGGTCTTAAAATGATATATTTTGTAACTAGTCCAGAAGCAGCAGGATTTTATGTTAGTCTAGGGGCCAAAGAAATTGGAGAAGTTGAATCTAAGCTTAGAAAAGGAAAGTTTATTCCTAAATTAAAATATGAAATAATGTAAGTTAAGAAAGGATTAAAATGGAATCTAAATTAATTTATAAAAAACTTAATAATAAATTTATCAAAAAAGGTTTAACAGATGATTGGTATCAATATATGAAATCATTAAAGGATTATATAACTCCTAAATTTAAAAAAACAAATATGGGGCTTATGTTTGACTTTAATAGTGAAATTAAAAAAGTGTATACAGCTACTTTTCCTTCTGA
>JBNJDJ010000149.1:0-2788 GCA_051744845.1 Bacillota bacterium | reverse complement strand
ATTAAGCTCAGGATTATCAATATATTTTAATGTCCATTCAAGTTCTTCAATTAGTTGTTCAAAAAATATTTTATGATTTTCTTTATATACTTCAAAAGATTTATTTTCTTTTATTACTACTTCTAATTTTGAAGTATCTAAGCCTAATTCACTAAGATCATCTTTTTTCATTTGCTTTAAAATATTTAAAATTTGTGGCTGAAGTTTTTTAGCAAGTTTTTCATCATCTTTTGCACTTTTAGATATTTTTAATAAAAGTTCAGATATTTCTTTTTCATTTAAGCTTAAGTGAATCTTACTATCTTCTAAATATAATTTATTTCTCATTTCGTTATTTACTATTTTTAAATATTTAGAATCTAAACCACTCAAATCAATATTTCTATAATAAGATAAAAACTTTTGATATAAATAAAAAGTTTTATTAATTTCATCTACTTTTACACTAAAGACATTTTTATTATCTAACAAATCAATAAACAAAAAATCATTTTCTAAATTTAAAAATAAATTATATACTTTTTTATTAGAATGATTTAAATTAAAAGATGAACTAAAAGAATCATCAACTTCTTTATAATTAAAACTCAAATTAAAATCTTTCATAATAGATAATTCTTCATTTTCAATATTATTTAAAGAAATATCAGCCTGAAAAGACTTATCTTCACTTTTAATAAATTTATCCATTGATTTAAGAACTTTTACACTAGGGTCTTTTGTATTGTTCATTATTATAAAAGTACCAATAGAACCAAACAAAAGAATTAAAATTGAAATAACTAAAATTGGCTTTTTCGAGCCTAAAAAGTTTTTCCTTTTATTAGAACCATATTCTAAATCTTTTATAACCTTAACATCATTTTTATCAGTATCTTTTTTAATACTACTTTCTTCAAACTTATTTCCACACTCAATACAAAATTTTGCAACATCTCTATTATTAGTTTCACACTTTTTACATTTTTTTATAATTTTTTAAGTTAAAACTTTTCCTCCATTCTCTAAAATTAAGCACTAGTTTTGTTTTCAAGAAGATATCCACTAAAAATATATAATAAAGATAAACTAATAAGATTAATAAGTAAAATTGTATAAATATTAAGCGAAGATCCAAGTAGGTTATATATATTTTTCATTATCATTGAATTTAAATATGAAATAATTACAAAAAATACGAAAGAAATTAACTTTTTAAAAGGTTTATTAAAAAGTAACGTCTTTACTAGTATCATAGCTAAAAATATAGTCATTAAAAGTGATGCATATGATACAAAACTTTGAGTAAATACTAAAGGTATTTTAGTAATTACTTCTTTATCTAACATCTTTATAGTATTAACAGCTTGATTAATCAAAGTTTTATCATAAATATTCATACTTATAAGATAAACTACACCAAAGGTAATAGAAACTAAAATTATATCTAAAATTACATTTATTAAAAATCCACCTAAAATTTTATATGAACTAATTGGAAGTAAAAATTTAAATTGTCCTTTATTAGTAAATAATAATTTATTCATATTTCTAACATGTATTATAAACATAGAAATATATGCAATAAAGAAAAGTCCACTATTAATCATTAAAGACTTAGCCAATAAATCTGTTTCTTGACTACTATGACTTAAATTTACATATAAATTAATTAACAATAAAATTGATAAAGCAATTAATACATATTTATATTTTCTTTTCCATTCAAATTTTATTAAAGTACTCATTAAAACACCTCTCTATACATATCAGATATATTTTTTTGATTCTTTTCAAATTCCTTTGTTTCTTTATTTAAAACTATCTTTCCGTCTTTTAAAAATAAACCGTGATCTATTAAATTTTCCAAATCATCTATTAAATGACTTGATATTATAATAGCATTAGTAACATTCGATTTTTCTAAAATAATTTCTTTAATTTTATCCTTAGCGAGTATATCAATTCCATTAAAAGGCTCATCTAATAAAAATAGTTTAGCATCTCTTGACAATGTCAAACATATTTTTAAACCTTGTTTCATACCAGTAGATAAATCTTTTGTTTTTAATGAAGGCTCTAAGTTAAATTTCTTTAACATTTTTAAACACTTATCTTTATTAAAATCAAAATATCCAGAATTATAAAAATCAATAGCATCTTTTATTTTCATCCAACGTGGAATAAAATCATCAGTAGGCATAAAAGAAACATATTTTTTTGTGTCCTTACCAACAGGAAGATCATTAATTAATAAACTACCACTAGTATTTTTTATTAAATTAGCTGCTATTCTCATAAATGTTGTTTTTCCACTACCATTAGGTCCTAATAAACCATATATTTTATTTGACTCTACAAATAAATCAATATCTTTTAAAACCCTTTTAGAATAAAACTTTTTATTTAAGCTTTTACTTTTCAAAATCATAAATCAATTCTCCTTTAAAATTAAAACAAATTTTTAAACTAAATGTATTGTATCATATATATCACTTAATTAAAAATTAAATTGCATTAATTAAGCTTTTATAGTATAATCCCCTTAGGTGGGGGTAGTGTGAATTTTTTAATTAAAAAAAGAAGAATAATTCAATTTGTTTTAGGTTTTTCAATTTATCTAATAGTAAGATTTTTCTCTATTCCTTTAGGCTATGTAATTTTATTTGGAGGATTTTTAGGTATAATTTCGGGAAAAGTCTTTTGTAGATGGATGTGTCCAATAGGATATATAGTAGAATCTATAATCAAGCTAAGAAATGACGATGAAAAAGCTACTTTAAGTCAGTACTATAAACTAGGATGTCCT
>JBNJDJ010000148.1:0-2882 GCA_051744845.1 Bacillota bacterium | reverse complement strand
TTTTTTTTTGAAAAAAAGCTAGACAAGTGAGATATTAGATGTTAATATATTCATAGATTGAAATCTATCGATGTGAGAGGTGGAAAATGAATAAATTAAAAATTTTCAAAGCTTTATCAAGTGAAAACCGTTTAAAAATTATAGAAATATTAGATGAAAATCCTATGTGTGCATGTAAAATAATGGAAAAGTTGAATTTATCTCAATCAACTATTTCCCATCATATTAAAATTTTAAAAGATTGTGATTTAGTTAATTGTAAAAAGGAAGGTAAGTGGCATCATTATTCAATTAATTTAAAAGCACTTAAATATGTACAAGGCTATTTTTCTAAACTAGTTGAAAAAAATAACAATAAGAAAGGTGTGTGTAATTGTGATTCTTAAGTTTGCTGATTATTTTGTATATGAATTAATGAAACTTTCACCAGAAACTCAAATAGGGGAGAGTGTACATTTCTTTGTTTATGATACAATAAAGATAATAATTTTATTAAGTGTTATGATTTTTACTATTTCAATGATTCGAAGTTATTTTCCTGCTGTTAAGGTTAAAAAGACATTACAAAAAATTCATAGTTCTTTTGCCTATTTAATGGCAGCTGTTTTAGGTGTATTATCACCATTTTGTTCTTGTTCAACAGTACCTATTTTTATAGGATTTGTTGAATCAGGTATTCCTTTAGGAGTAACATTTACTTTTTTAGTAACTTCACCGATTGTAAATGAAATTGCTATTGGATTTTTATTTTTAACTTTTGGTCTAAAAGTTGCTGTTATATATACTGTAGCAGGTATGTTTATTGGGATTTTATCAGGATTTATTATTTCTAAATTAAATTTAGAACATTTAGTAGAAGAATATATTTATGAAATGCAGTCAAAAGAAAACTTTGTTCCTGAAAGAAATTTTAAAGATAGAATAGATTTTGCTGTTGGAGAGGTAAAGGATATTGTTAATCGAGTATGGAAATTTGTTGTAATTGGTATTTCTTTAGGAGCATTAATACATGGTTTTGTACCTGAAAATTTCTTAGTAGAATATGCAGGGCCTAATAATCCTTTTGCAGTATTTGTAAGTGTAGCAGCTGGTATTCCAATGTATTCAAATGCAGTTGGAACAATTCCAATTATTGAAGCTTTAATAAATAAAGGTGTAGGAGTAGGTACAGGTCTTGCATTTATGATGAGTGTTGTTGCATTATCACTACCTCAGATGATATTATTAAAACAGGTTATTAAACCTAAACTTATTGCAATATTTGTTGGCATCACTGGGACGTCAATATTATTTGTAGGTTATTTGTTTAACTTTATTTTATAAGGAGGAAATTTATGAAAATAGCATTTGTTTGTGTACATAATTCATGTAGATCACAAATGGCAGAAGGCTTTGCTAAAAAAATGAAAACAGATGATTCAATTGAGATTTATTCTGCAGGTACTGAAAATTATCCTGAAGTAAAACCCAAAGCAGTAGAAGTAATGGAAGATATTGGTATAAATATGGATAAACATCATCCTAAATTATTGACTGATATTCCACAAGAACTTGATATTTTAATTACAATGGGATGTAATGTTACTTGTCCATTTGTTCCAAATAAGCACTCGGAAGATTGGGGATTAGATGATCCTTCAGGTGGTCCTAAAGAAGATTTTGAAAAAACAAGAGATATTATAGAAATGAAGGTAAAAGATTTATTTGAAAGAATAAAGAAAGGAGAATTTAATGGAAATTAAAGTATTAGGCTCAGGTTGTTCTAAATGCGGTAAGTTAATGAAAGTTACTCAAGAGATTGTAAAAGAAGAAAACTTAGATGCAAATGTTGAAAAGATTGAAGATATTAAAAAGATTATGAGTTATGGAGTTATGGCTTCGCCTGGATTAGTTGTAGATGAAGAAGTAAAATTTGCTGGAAGATTACCTTCAAAGAAAGAAATCAAAAAGATGCTTTTAGATTAATCTTAAGAGGCTTTTAAAAGGCCTCTTTTTTAATTATAATAATGTTTAACACTTTTCTTTAAAGATGGTATAATTAAGTTAAGATATATAAAAGGCGGATTTATGTTTGAATTTTATAGAAAAAATAAAATTATTATAAAAAAGAATAAAAATGAATTTAGAAGATTAAAATTTATCCATAATAATTATACAATATTATTTATAGGTTATTTTTTATTTTTGGAACAATTTATTTATTATTTGTTTTTAGCAAATAATAATTTAATTTTAGAAAAGATCCACTTAACAACATCTTTTATTGCACTTTTTTATGCATTCATAGCTACTTATTTTAAATTAAATAAAAATTATGAATATAGTAAAGTAAAATCTTTTTATGAGATAAGTTTTGGAATTGTTGGATTTATTGTAGCAATGTTTCGGGTTATTTTAATAACTAAAGATTCTTTTTATTTACCAGTTATATATATTGCTGTAATTTATGGATTTTCTTTTATATTTTATTTCAGACCATATAAAAGTTTTCTTATATATTCATTATCTAGTATATCAATTATAATTAGTTTATTAGTTTATACTAATTATGATATAACTCCAAGGGTAATTGGGAATATTTTATCGAATAATATTATTGCTTGGTTGGCTTCTGTAATTAGTTATTTTAAATATTCTAAAAATTTTATTAATAAAAAAATAATAAATCAAAAAAATAAAAAACTAAAAATACAAACTAGAGAAATAAAAAAGATAAATGAAAAATTAAAAGAGATTAATTCTAAAGATTCACTTATAGATATTTACAATAGACGCAAGTTAGATGAAATTTTGTCGAATAAAATTGAAAAGTTTCGAAGTAATGGAGAAAAATTTTCAATAATTATTTTAGATATTGATTCTTTTAAAGATATTAATGATAA
>JBNJDJ010000147.1:0-2913 GCA_051744845.1 Bacillota bacterium | reverse complement strand
AAAAAACGCCTTAAATAATAATTTTTGGAAAAATAATCCAGATATAGAATTAGATATGACTTCTTACTATGGATTACCAATAAAATGGCCAGATGGTAAGGTTTATGGAACTATTTGTCTTTTAGATAAATCAGAAATCAATATGGCAGACACATATAAAAGATTAATTAAAAAATTTAAAACTGTAATTGAGCAAGATTTAAAAGAGCTTTTAAAAAAGAATCAATTCAGAATTTTTTTGAAGTAAATACAGATTTACTATGTATAATAGATCTTAATGGTAATTTTATTAAAGTTAATAAAGCTTGGGAAAAACTTTTAGGCTATAGTATTGAAGATATAGAAAAAATGAATATTTTTGATTTTATCCATCCAGAAGATATTGATGATACAAATAAAATAATAGAAAAACTTAAAAGAGATAAAAATATTAATAAATTTGTTAATCGATATAAAGACAAAAATGATAATTATCATTATATTGAATGGAGTTCTAATAATCGTCTTCAAGGGGATTATTTTTATGCATCTGCTAGAGATATAACAAAAGAGAAAAATCAGGAAAATAAATTGAAATATCAAAATGAATTACAAGATATAATCAGAAATATCTCTTTAAATTTATTAGAATTAGATAGTTCAAATGTAGATGAAATAATTGACAAAAATTTAGAGAGATTAAAAGTTTTTTTGAAAAAAAATAGTTATTATATATTAAAAAAAGAAAAAGGATTATTAGAATTTATAAATATATTTATCAAACTAATGAATAGTGTTCAAAAAATTGTAAAAGAAAATATAGAATCAAATAATAAATTGAAAAATTTAAATATTAGATTAAAAAGAGAAATAGAAATAAAAAATACATACCATATGGCTTTTCTAAAGTCACAAATAAAACCACATTTTTTATTTAATACTCTTAGTACTATTATTAATCTTTCTAATAAAAAGCCAGATAAATCTTTTGAATTGATTGAGAAGCTAGCAGATTTTTTAAAATATAATTATGAAATTTCACCATCAAAAGATTATTCTACTTTAAAAAAAGAATTAGACCAAGTAAATTTATATATGGATATTCAAAAAGAAAGATTTCAAGATAGAATATCTTTTCAAGTTTTTTATGATGATAATATATTAGATTACAAAATTCCATATTTAATGATTCAACCTTTAATAGAAAATGCATTATTTCATGGAATTTTAAAAAAAATAGATGGTGGAGAAATTCTACTTGAAATTATAGAAAAGAATGATAAATTGGATATAATTGTAATGGATACAGGTTTTGGATTTGATGAGAATACTAAAATAAGTGAAGAAGATAGTACAGGAGTTGGGTTAGCAAATATTAATAGAAGATTAAATTATTTGTTTAATGAAAAACTTGAAATTAATTCAACAAAGGATAAAACTGTTATAAAATTCAGTATACCTAAGATTTCAAAGTTACCGGAAAATGAGAGGATTTATTATGATTAAAGTTATAGTTGTAGATGATGAAAAAAATGTATTAGAGTTAATTGAATCTAAATTATCAGAAATGAATAATTTCAAAGTAGTTGGAAAGTTTACTAATCCTATTAATGCTTATGAAAGAATAATTTTAGAAAAACCTGATTTAGTTATAACTGATGTTGAGATGCCTGGATTATCAGGTGTTGAATTAGCTAAAAAGATTTCATTAAAATATCAAGATATAAAATTTGTTCTCTTAACTGATTATAAAGAATATGCTTTTGATGCATTTAAAGTAAATGCATTACATTATATAATGAAACCAGTTTCTAAAAAAGATTTAGAAGAAATATATGTTAGGATAGAAAAAAATCAAATATATACTAAGTATAATAAAAAACTAAATAAAATCATAACATTTGGTGATTTTTCAGTTATAAATTATAATCAAAAAAGTGTAAAATTTCCAACTTTAAAAGTTGAAGAATTATTTGCTTTACTAATAATGAATAAAGATAGTGGTGTTGGTAAATGGAATCTTATTAATGAACTTTGGGATATCAGTGAAATAAAAAATCCTTTACAAAATCTTTATACAACAATATATCGATTAAGAAAAACTTTTGAAAATTTAAAAGATTCTACGATTACAGAAAAAAATATCTAACTTTAAGAGATTAGTTGATTTATACGTAGGCAATTTATTTATGTATAAAGATTATATATGGTGTATTTATGAAAGAAAAGCATTATGGAATAATTATAGTTTAATTTTAAAAAAATTAAAAAATTTTTATAAATCAAATAATAAAAAAGAAGAGCTGTATTTAATTGATAAACATATTAAAGAAAATAATATATAATTGACAAACATTTAAATTTATTAGAAACTATTATATGATTTCTTGTAACAAAAGAATATATTGTAGGTTTTTAAATAAAAGTAGAATACTTGTGAGTTTCTTGTTATTTATGTAATATATAATGTTATAAACAAGTTTAATTTTGGAATTTATAAAAGGAGGATAAAATAAATGAAAGAAAAAGTTATAAAATTACCAAAAGAACTTACCATATATACAGTGTCATTGTTTTGGAAAACTTTATATGAATCTATTGAAAATATGAATAAACTAAAGGATGAAAAGCTTATTTTATATTTTGAAAAATTAGAAAAAATAGATGGAGCAGGAATACAACTTCTATTATCATTAGAAAAAACTATCTTAAAAGAAGGATTAAAAATTGAATATATAAAAGTAAAAGAACCAATAAGAGAATTATTTCAGTCAGTAGGTGTAGACTATCTATTAGTGGTGGAAGGTGAAGAAAATGAATAAAACTGTATTAATTTTAGACGATTCAAGAACAATAAGAACATCAGTAAAATATACACTTAAAAAAAATGGATATGAAATATTACTTGCAGAAAATGGAAAAGAAGGTCTAGAA
>JBNJDJ010000146.1:0-2919 GCA_051744845.1 Bacillota bacterium | reverse complement strand
GAAGATCAAATTGAAGCTTTAGAAGAAAAGTCAGAAGATGAAGAAGAAATATCAGATAATAATCCAAATAAAGAATTTCTTTTAAAATGGAAAGAATTAGAAAAGCAAAAAGATGAGCTTGAAGATAAAAAAGATGAACTTGAAGATAAAATTGAAGCTTTAGAAGAAGAACTAGAAGAAGGTGAAACTTCTGATGAGCTAGAAGAATTAAAGGAAGAATTTTGGGAAATTAAAGATTCTTTTAAATTTAATATTCAGGCAAGAAGAAAAGAAATTAAAGAAAGTTTTAAAAAAGAAAAGCTAGAACAAATACAAAAAGCTAAAGAAGAAATGGAAAAAGAATTAGATGATGATTCTAAAATCTTAGAAATTGATAGTATTATTTCTAATAAAGGTGGATTTGACTTTGATACTCCTCCTGTAATAAAGTCAGGAAGAACTACAGTACCAGTTAGAGCAATTTCTGAAGGATTTGGTGCTGAAGTTACTTGGAACTCTGAAGACAAAATTGTTGGAATTAAAAAAGGAGATATGAATATTGAACTACCTTTAGATTCTAATGAAGCTTATATTAATGGAGAAAAAATAAATCTTGATTCTAAATCAGAAATTATGAACTCTAGGACATATGTGCCTTTAAGATTTGTATCAGAGAGTCTAGGACTTAAAGTTGACTGGGATAGTGAAACTGAAACAGTTATAATTGAAGAAGAAAATATAGAAGAGTCAGAAAGTGAAGTAGAAGATAGTGAACAAACAGAAACTGAATAATTTTAAAGTTTAGAAGTAGGCTTAAAATAGCCTACTTTTTAAAATACAAAATAACCTATAATGAAAAAAAGTATACCTAAAACTAATAAACTTTTATCTATTAAATGTAAAAGACTAGGTCTGTTTTTAATAAGATCTACAAATTTTTTTCTTGATTTATTCCAATTAAAAGTTAAAAAATAACCTTTTAGCATAGTTAAACTTATAAATAAAGTTAAAACCCATCCATATTTTTCATAATGAAATATTGTTTTACACCAGCTAAAAGTAAAAAGAGTAAAGCCATATATTAATAGGATTTTCACAGTTAAGGATTTTTTATCTTTTGAATAATGTTTTAAAGCCCAATTATATAATTTGTTATGAAAAAATATACCTGCAAGTGATTTTAAAATAACTGTAAATGACAATGTGAACAAAATGATTTTATACATAATTTTCTCCTTGTTAGAATTTGTGACTAACCAGTCAGTCTGTAATTATAATATTTTAAAATTAAAAAAATGTTAAATATTTAAATGTATTTTGTTGAATAATTTGTTTAATTTGTATATTATTAAGTATATAGATTTGAATAAAGGAGCGTGAATGCCTAGCAAAACATTTTTAAATTTAAATAAAGAAAAGAAAGAAAGAATAATTAAAGCTGGTTTATATGAATTTGCATTAAATAGATATAAAGTAGCCTCTTTATCTAAAATTGTTAAAAAAGCAAATATTTCTAAAGGTAGTATTTATAGATATTTTGATAATAAAAAAGATTTTTATTTATTTTTAGTTGATATAGCTGTTAAAAAGAAATTAGATTATATTGAAAGAAATTTAGAAAAAGATTTAGATTTTTTTAAAAAAATAAAACAGATAAATTTGATAGGTTTAGAATTTGATTTAACATATTTAGAATATAGTGGTTTAATATCTCACTTTACTAATGAAACCACTACAGAAGAGATAAAAGATGAAATAAAACCGTCTTTGAAAAAAACACGAGAATTTGTAAAAAAATATATTTTAAAAGCTAAAAGAGAAGGTGTTATTAAAAAAGATATAGATGTTGATTTAGTAACATTTCTGATCATTCAAATATCAATATCAATTCATAAGTTTTTAGAATCAAAATATAATTTTGATTATTATGAGCTAATTAGTAAAAATAAAGATATATCTTTTAAAAAGATTGAAATTAATAAAGAATTGGATAAATTAATAGATGTTTTAAAAAACGGACTATCAAATTAAATATAGTGTTTTCTTGACACTATATATTTTTTTAGATAAAATGTGACTATACGGTCACATATGTTAAAGTTGATATTTATGATTAGTTTTAAAATTTAAGGTGGTACTATGAATAATAAAGTAGGATATTTAGGATTTTTAGGTTTTGCTGGTTTTATAGGTTTATTGACTAATGAATTTGGATTAATTTCTTTATTTGGACTTTTTAGTTTCTTTGTATTTTTTAATTTAGATGAAGATTAATTTTTCAAAAACCTTTGAATGATTTATCATTAAATTGATTTATACGTTCTTGACAAAGAAAAAGTATCATAATATATTACATCGCTATTTAAATTAATATCGTTAACAATGTGTGATACGTCTAAAACTAATGGGATTTATTTTATTATTAAACATGATACCGGTTACATTTCTAAAAGAGGTGATTCTAATGGAAAAAAATATTTTATTTATTGAAAATGATAAATCTTTTTATAAAAAAGCAAATGAACATTTTAGTAATTTTAATTTCAAAGTGTTTCTAAGAAGACCAAATCAAAAAATCAGTGAGTTTATTAAGAAAAAAAATATCAAGATGGTTATTTTATCAAATGAATTTTATAAAAATAGTACTTATAATTTATGTAAAAAAATAAGAGAACTATTTAATCTATCAATAATAATATTGAGTAATAATAGTAATTTAGATTTAATTTTGAAATATTTTAAATTAGGAGTGGATGATTATATAGTAAAGCCAATAAAAACCAACGTACTTTTAGCAATTGTGAATCTCTCCACCTAAATTAGAAATTTAGATGGAGCTTCTTTTCAAGACTTCATATACTTATTTAACTGTATATTACTAGCTTGATTTAAGTGTAGTATGGTAATTAAGCTTTCACGCCTATTAGGCAACCCTTATAC
>JBNJDJ010000145.1:0-3004 GCA_051744845.1 Bacillota bacterium | reverse complement strand
TCCTTTTTTTATTGACAAAACTATTAAAATAGTTATATAATGTACTTGATAACGATTTCTGCAAACGGTTGCATATATTAATGCAAGCGCTTGCTTAATAAGATTTGAAAGGGGAGATTTTAATGAAGAAGTTTTTAGCGATTATGCTTGTTTTAGTTTTATCATTTTCAATGGTTGCTTGTTCACAACCTGAAGATAATTCTTCAGAGGCAACAGACCAAAATGATGCTGAGGAAGCAAATGAAACAAAAGAAAAAGTTGTTGTAGATATTTTTCAATTTAAAGTTGAAATAGTTGAGGCTTTAGAAGAAGCTGTGGAATTATACGAAGAAGAAAATCCAAATGTTGAAATTAATTTACAAACAGTTGGTGGTGGAGACGATTATGGTGCTGCATTAAGAGCACAATTTCAATCTGGAAATGAACCAGATATTTATAATGTTGGAGGACCACAAGATGTAAGTGATTGGAAATCGAAATTAGAAGATTTAAGTGATGCACCTTGGTCTGATAAATTATTAGACGGTGTAGTTTCAGGAGTAACAGTAGAAGATAAAGTATATGGTTTACCTTATAATTTAGAAGGATATGGTCTTGCTTATAATAAAGAAATTTTTGAAGCTGCAGGTGTTGATGCAAGTAATATAGATACATTTGATGCTTTAGAAAATGCTTTAAAAACTATTCAAACGCAAATTGATAATGGTGAACTTCAAGATAAATTTCCTATGTTAGAAGCTGCTGTTTCTTATCCAGCAAAAGAAACATGGGTAACTGGACTTCATAGTTCGAATATTGCAATTTCAAATGAATTTAATAGTCCAATTAATACATTTGAATCAGATACAGTTGGCTTTGAATATTCAGATGGTTTTAAAGCTTATGTGGATTTAATGGCTGATTATTCTAAATATAATGATGACAAAGCAAAATTAAATTCAGTAGATTATGCAAGTCAAGTTGATCAAGGTATTGCTATTGAAAGAGTTGCAGTTATCCAACAAGGAAATTGGATTTATGGTGGAGTAAATGAAATAGATCCTGAAGTTTCTGAAAAATTAGGATTTTTACCAATTCCTTTAAAAGGTGTTAAAGAAGATTCTATTGCTGTAGGAGTACCAATGTATTGGGCAGTAAATAGTGAAAGTGATTCAGCAGATAAAAAGGCTGCTAAAGATTTCTTAAATTGGTTATATACATCTGAAGAAGGTAAAAAATTAGTTGTTAATGAAATGTTTTTCATACCGCCTTTAGAAGGTTATGATAATGTTCAACCAAGTGATCCTTTAGCTAAAGATGTACTTAAGTATGCTAATGAAGGAAAAACTATGCCTTGGGTATTTATGGGTTATCCATCTGACTGGGGTATGGGAGTTTTAGGACAAAATATTCAAAAATATTATGCTGGTAAAATGACATGGGATGAGTTAGTTGAAGATTCTAAAGAACAATGGAAAGAATTAAGATAATAGTTATATATTAGGGAGGTTAAATCCTCCCTAAATTTTAGGAGGTTTTATGAAGAAAAATTCAAAGCTTTGGTTTTGGATGTTTGTAGGTCCAATATTAGCTGCATTTTTGATAGTAGTAATATTGCCGTTAATTCAAGGAATATATTATTCTTTTACAGATTGGAATGGTATTTCTGATGAAGTAAATTTTGTTGGATTTAAAAATTATATGAAAGTTTTTACAGATGAAGAGTATCGTCATGCATTTATCTTTACATTTAAATTTGCTTTAGCATCTGTTATTTCAATTAATTTAATTGGGTTTGGATTAGCTTTATTAGTAACACGAAAAGTTAAAGGAGCTAATGTTTTAAGAAGTATATTTTTTATGCCAAATTTAATTGGAGGATTAATTTTAGGATTTGTATGGCAATTTATATTCGTAAAAGTTTTTGCAGCGATTGGTGATACAACAGGTATTGCTTTTTTCCAAGGTTGGCTTTCAACAACAACAACTGGATTTTGGGGATTAGTTATATTAATGGCTTGGCAAATGAGTGGTTATATGATGATTATTTACATAGCAGCATTACAAAATATTCCAGAGTCTTTAATTGAAGCTTCAAAAATTGATGGAGCAAATGCTTTTGATAGATTAAAACATATAATATTACCTATGGTTATGCCGGCCTTTACAGTAGGAATGTTTTTATCATTAGCTAATTCATTTAAATTGTTTGATCAAAACTTGGCTTTGACTGGTGGAGGTCCTTATGGTTCTACTGAAATGCTTGCACTAGATATATATAAAACAGCTTTTACAAGAAATGATTTAGGATTTGCACAAGCAAAAGGTGTAATATTTTTATTAGTTGTTGCAGCAATTACTTTTACTCAAATGTATTATTCTAAGCGCAAGGAGGTTGAAATGTAATGAAAAAAAATAAATTAGTTACATTTTTTAGTTGGTTATTAGCAATAGTATTTTTATCTCCTTTTTATATAGTTTTTACTAATTCTTTAAAAACACCTAAAGGGATATTTTTAAAAATTACTAGTTTACCTTTTGGTGAGTATTTTAATCCTTCCAACTATATTGAAGCTTTTGAAAAATTAAATTTTTTAAGAAGTTTTTTAAACTCTTTATTTATAACTGTAACGTCTACTATATTTATAGTATTTTTTGCTTCAATGGCAGCTTGGATGTTAGTTAGAAGTAAAACTAAATTATCTAAGTTCTTATTTTTCTTATTTGCTGGAGCTATGCTAATTCCATTTCAATCGGTAATGCTTCCTTTAGTAAATATTATGGGAAAATTAAACCTTTTAAATGTAGGTGGTTTAATATTTATGTATCTAGGTTTTGGATCTAGTCTATCTATAATATTATATCATGGATTTATAAAAGGAATTCCTAAAGAATTAGAAGAAGCAGCTATTTTAGATGGCTGTAATAAATTTCAAGTATACTGGTATATAATTTTACCACTTTTAAAGCCTATAACTGTAACAGTAAGCATTTTAAATGTAATGTGGATATGGAATGACTTCTT
>JBNJDJ010000144.1:0-3008 GCA_051744845.1 Bacillota bacterium | reverse complement strand
CATTTACTAATTCAAAAAAATTAGAAAGAGTTTTAGGGTAATTACTTCTAATTTCTTTTAATTCTTCTTGTTTAAATTTTCCTGTATGTTCCCAAATATCTAATAATTTTTTTGCAGTTTCAGTTAATTGAGATAATGTTTTTTTAAATTCTTTATATTGTTTAGTTTCACCCTCGAATTTTTTAACTTTCCTGTTAACACTTATTATAAAGTAATTCTCACAATTATTGCAATACCATTCTTCTTCTCCAACTTCTCTATTGTCAACATAAATACTAAGATCATCACTATTACAAATTGGGCAATTAATTTCACTCATATTATTCAACCTCCTTGATTTGATAACTATCTTTATTAAAAGAATTTAATTCAGAACAGTTTCTAACATTTCCTTCAATTTGACCTTTGTCAAAAGTAACTTTGTTTGCTCTTTTTGATATGTTCCCTTTTTTAGTTAATTTACCTAATGTAACAGACTCATCAGTTAATTCAATAATTTTATATTTTCCCTTAATAGGATATACTTCAGACTGAAATAGAAGTATATCTCCCTCTTGAATATTATAAGTATGATTTTTAAAACCTTCTACTGCAATATGATTATTATAGGTATCTAAATTAACTTTTTTTATTAAACCTTTTTCTTTTCTATTTTCAAGATAAGCATATAATTCATTAACCCTTTCATTAACTTTAGGTTTTAAATTATTGATTTCTGATATTTTTTTAATATTTTCTTTGAATTTGTCTTTTAAATCTTTTTTTGTAATATTTAACATTTTATAACCTCCTACTCGTTTTTTATGATAATTCTGTTAAACAAATTTAAACAAATAATTTTTCTTCATTTTTTTGACAATTCTGTAATACTTCTAAATAACTTTTAGCTTTTTTGAAATTTTTATTTTCAGTAAATTTATTGAACATATTTAACATTCCATAAAAAATATGATATTGATTTTCATTATTACATTTTTCACCTTTATTTTTTGTATAAGTATAATATCCATTTTTTAATTTTTTTAATAGTTTATTGTATTCTTTTATTTTTCTTTTATACATTGGTCTATCTTTTTTATACATTTTATTTTTTCTTAATAGTTTTTCTCCTTTTTTTGTTAAATTATTTTCAAATTCTTTAATTGTATTAAGATCAAATAATATAAAATTATGTTTAGCACCAATTGTAGAAAAAGTATATTCATTTTTAATAAGTTTAGAATTAATCATTTTTTATAACCTCCTTGTTTTTTATAAAAATTCTGTTAAACAATTCAAGTAACATATGAAATTATGTAATATCATAATATTGAGTATTCTCATAATTATCACAACCTGCAAGTTTTTTCATACAAGTAATAATGGTTATGGTAGTATTATTTATTGCAGTAACAAGAGATAATTTTTCTTTAATATTTCTAATCATTAATTCTATACCACTCTTAAGATCATTTACTTTTACCTGCAGCAGAGTTCTAAGGATCTCTTTTATTTTTATTCCTCTATTTTTTAATCTATCTTTGCAATGAGAAGTTAATTTAACTTTATATTCTTTGCCTTTATAACTAAAAGAAAATAACATTGGTCAAAATTTCACCTCCTTTCATCTTCTATAATTTATTTTATCATACTTTCATTTTTTTGTCAAGTATTATATGAAATTATATTTTTTTAAGTTATTGAATTTTTTTGCAGTCTTTTACAGGATAAAACTTGTAATAATCAATTTCTTGTAGGTTATCATCTATCTCTTTTATATCTTTTATCTTAATATATTTTATTTTATCTTTATTATTTCTTTTAATTTGTATGTTATAATGAGCATATTTATCATTTTCAAACTTCAATGAATAATTTTTTGTAATTGCTACAGTTAGATCTTTTTTAGCATTTTGAGCATTGGAATAGAAATAACAATTTTTATATACTTCTTCTTTATGTTTAATTTTTTCCACTTTTTATAACCTCCTAAGTTATTTAATTTTTTCAAAAAAACATTCTATTTCTTTGTCTAAATTATTATATTCTCTTTGAATTTCTTCTTTAAGTGCTTGATAATCTAAGTCTAATATTTTCAGTATTTCTTCCAATTGTCTTTTTTTACCTTCATAAAACTTCTTATCCTCTACTTGACTCATATCACTTGTAAATACTAAAATATGTTTGTACTCATCTAATAATAACTGCTTTTCTCTTTTTGTCATTTATTATTTCCTCCTTTTTATATTAAAATTCTATAACTTTATCATCTTTATATTTTTTTGTATTTTTAACTTTTTTAGGTTTGATCTCAATCTCAACAAATCTCTTTTCTAATTCTTTTTTAGTCTTAATAATATCCCTCCTTTCATTGTATATTTATAATATCATATATAAGTTAATTTGTCAAGTATTGTATGAAATTAATTATATTTTTCTGTTAATAATTCTTGAATTTTATAATAACTATTTTTATCTATAATAATATCAAATCCTTTTTCTTTACCATTAACTCCCTGGAGATAAAGAGTATTCAGTTTTTCAAATTCTTTAAAATCAATTTTATTTTTTACATATTTTAAATCACTTTTTGTTATTGTCATTCTTTTATTTCTAAACATTTTTCTATTCTCCCTTCAGTTTTTGATAACTGTTTTTGAAATAAATAATATTGGTATTGGTCTGTTTGAGATAACCCTTTTTCTTTTAATTTTTGAAATAAATTACTACCTTCTTCTTGAATATCATAATAAATAGTCCAACCATAAGTTTTAGGATCATAATTTTTTAATTCTCTTTTTAATTCTGAAAACCTTTTATAGATTTTAGTTTTATTCATTTTTACCTCCTTTTCATTTTCTACAACCATAATATCATATAATACTATCATTGTCAAGTTATTTAAAATTTTTTTCTATTTTATTAAAATATTTTTTTGATTTTTTTATTATTGGTATGATATACTCGTTTATAAGATCTTTTCTGTTAAACAATTTTAAAATTTAAACCATTTAATTAAAAATGATTTA
>JBNJDJ010000143.1:0-3033 GCA_051744845.1 Bacillota bacterium | reverse complement strand
TGATAAATCTAATAAATAATTAATCTCATCTGGTGTAAAATCCTTTAATGTTACAAAATTTCTTCCTCTTAAATTTACTGCCATTTTCTATTCCTCCTTATACTATACTTTATGTTAATTTAATTATTAACTTTTTCTCTTTCAAGTGGCATTGACATGCATCTTGGGCCACCTCTACCTCGTGATAATTCTGATGATGGAATAACATGTAACTTTATTCCTTTATCTCTTAATAACTTGTTAGTAACATGGTTTCTAGAATAAACTACTACTTCACCAGGTGCAATAGCTAAAGTGTTTGATCCGTCATTCCACTGCTCCCTAGAAGCGTCTATACCTTTTTTTCCACCGCATCTAATCAATTCTACTTTATCTAATTCTAAATATTTCTCTAAAATATTTTCTAATTTCATATTTTCTTCAACATATTCAATTTCACCATTTTCATTTTGACTAATTGAATATACAGTTAAAGGTCCTTCAATTTCAGGATGTATTGTAAATTTGTCATAATCAACCATTGTAAATACTGTATCTAAATGCATAAATGCTCTAGTTTTTGGAATGTCGAAAGCTAAAATAGTTTCAAATGGTTGGTCACCTTCAAATATATTTTTAGCTAATACATCAATTGCAGATGCATCAGTTCGCTGTGAAATTCCAATCGCTAAGACTTTATCACTTAAAACTAATTCATCTCCACCTTCAATAGAATATTTTCCATCTCTATCATACCACCGTGGAACATCCATCTTACTAAATTCTGGATGATATTTAAAAATATAATCTGCAAATATTGTTTCTCTATTTCTAGTTACTGTTCTCATATGATTTAATGAAATTCCTGTTCCAATTGAAGCAAATGGATCTCTAGTAAAATATAAATTAGGCATAGGATCTGTTAAGAAATAATAATCATCTTTTACAAAATCGCCTAAAGATTCTTTTTTATATGCTCCTATTTCTTCTTGTCTAACACCAGCAATCATTTTATCAATTAATTTTTTAGTTGATTTAAAACTATCAAAATACTTTTTAAGTGCTTTTTTTAATGTTTCGCTTTTTACTCTTGTTTCATTTATAAATTGTTTAGTAAATTTATCTCTTATTTCATTATCTTTAATTGTATCAGCCATTAATTTTTCAACATAATAAACTTCTACTCCATTATCCTGGAGTGTTTTGGCAAAAGCATCGTGCTCTTGTTGTGCAACTTTTAAATAAGGAATATCATCAAATAATAAACGTTCCATTAAATCAGGTGTTAAATTTTCAACTTCTTTACCTGGGCGATGTAATAATACTTTTTTTAATCGTCCAATTTCTGAATTAACATTTAATCCTTTTTTATCATTCATACTTGTCTCCTTAATTTTTTCTTTCTAAAGGTAATGCCATGCATCTTGGTCCACCATGACCTCTTGACAATTCAGAGCTAGAAATAACATTAACATTTAAACCTTTATTAGCTAATAAATCATTAGTAACATGGTTTCTAGCGTTAGCAATTATTTTACCAGGTGCAATTGCTAAAATATTTGTTCCATTACTCCATTGTTCGCGAGATGCATCTATACCTCTATGTCCGCCGCATCTAATTAATTCAATATATTCATGATCAAGATATTTAGATAAAATCTTTTCTAATGTCATGTGTTCTTCATGATAAACAATTTCATCGTTATAATCTTTTTGAATTGAATAAACTTTCATTGGTCCTTCTATATCTGGATGGATAATAAATTTATTATAATCTAACATAGTGAAAACTGTATCTAAGTGTAAGAATTCATCACCTTTTGGTATATCGAAAGCTAACACAGTTTTAAAAGTATCATTTTCATTAAGAAGTCTTTGTCCTATTTTATCTATTGCCTCAGGAACAGTTCGTTTTGAAATCCCTATAGCTAAAACATTTTTATTTAAAACTGCAATATCTCCACCTTCAATACTATATTCATCTTTTTCTGAATACCATTTTTTTATATTTGAATTTTTAAATTCTTCATTATAATTGATTATATATTTTGAAAAAATCATTTCTCTTCTTCTAACTTCATTTTTCATATGACTCATTGCTATTCCATTACCTATTGGAGCAAATGGGTCTCTAATTAAATATAAATTAGGCATAGGGTCTGCAATAAATTGATAATTTTTATTACTATAATCACTTAATGTATCTTTTTTATTAATTGAAATTTCATCTGATCTAATTCCTTCAATCATTTTATCAATCATTTTGTCTATTTCTAATGATGAAAGATATTTTTTTAATTCCTTCTTAATATTTTTGCTTTGTGTTTTAGTATCAGATATAAATTCATTTATAAATTCATCTAAAATTTCTTTATTTTCAAGCGTATCTACAATTAGATCTTTTAAATAATAGACTTTGACACCATTTTCTTTTAATAATTTAACAAAATTGTCGTGTTCTTTTTGTGCAATATCTAAAAATGGGATATCATCAAATAGTAACCTTTCCATCAATTCAGGAGTTAAATTTTCTATTTCTTTACCTGGACGATGGACTAAAACTTTTTTTAGTTGACCAATCTCAGAATATACATTTAAAAATTTGTTTTTCTCCATTATTCCCTCCTATGCATTTAACTTATCTTTAGGATAGCAATTAATGAAAACGTTGTCAAATTTGTCTATTTAAAGTTTCTGTATCTTTATACAAAATATAAATATTTTATTTATAATTAGTTAATAAAAATACTATTTCTTTATACATTTTGTGTATATTTTTCATATTTATTCATTTTAAATTTTTTCAAAAAAAAATGACAAATTATTTTTTGTCATCATTTTTTTTAGATAAATTTATTTTAATTTTAAAAGTTACTCCTTGATTTTTTACACTTTCACATTTTATTTTTCCATTTAATTTAACTGTTATTAAATTATAAATTATAGATAATCCTAGACCACTACCGCCTTCTTTTCTATTAGTTGTGAAAAAAGGATCATAAATTTTACTTAAATTATCTTTTGAAATTCCAATCCCATTATCTGAATATTTTA
>JBNJDJ010000142.1:0-3079 GCA_051744845.1 Bacillota bacterium | reverse complement strand
TAAAAAGAGAATTTAAAGATAAAACCCCTTCAGTAGAGCAAATTCAAGACTTAGTTGAGGAAGTTTTAATGGAGAATGGTTATCATCAAACTGCAAAAGGATATATTTTATATAGAGAAGAGCAAAATAAAAAACGAAAAAAGTGGCTTTCTAATGGGAAAGAAATGGATATATGGACTAACAAATATCAATTTAAAAATGAGAGTTTCCAAGAGTTTTTTGATAGAGTAACGAAAGGGAATAATACTATAAAAACATATATTAAAAATAAATATTTTTCTCCTGCAGGAAGGATACTTGCTAATAGAGGATTGCAAAAATATGGTAAAAATGTAACCTATAGTAATTGTTATGTTCAAAAACCTGTAAAAGATAATTTGGAAAGTATTTTTAATACTGCTAGAGATATTGCAAGAACCTTTTCCTATGGTGGAGGCTGTGGGCTTAGATTAAATAATTTAAGACCTAGGGGATCTAAAGTAAATAATTCTGCTAAAACTACTACAGGGGCAGTATCTTTTTCTAAACTTTATGATGCAACAAGTGAATTAATTGGTCAGCGAGGACGAAGAGCAGCTTTAATGCTTTCAATGAGAGACGACCATCCTGATTTAGAAGAATTTATAAATGTTAAAACTGATGTAGATGCTGTAACTAAAGCAAATATGAGTGTAGAAGTATCTAATGATTTTATGAAGGCAGTTAATAATAATAAAAAATGGAAATTAAATTTTAATGTAGAAGATACAGAAGAAAAAATTGAAAAAACAGTAGATGCTAATAGAATTATGAATAAACTTGCTTACTCTAATTGGTATTCTGCAGAACCAGGGATGTTATATCAAGATACTATTGATAAATGGAATATAATGAGTGAAGATGATGAATATCAATATGGAGGGGTAAATCCATGTTTAACAGGAGATATGAAAATATTAACTAAATTTGGTTATAAAAAACTAAATACTTTTAATGATTTATCAAATGTACAATTAATAAATGTTGATGGAGATATTTCAATGGGTAAAATTATAAAAACAGGGGAAAAAGAGACTATTAAAATAAATTTATCTAATAATGAAACAATTAAATGTACTCCTGATCATAAATTCATGACAATTAAAGGTGAAGAATGTAAGGCAGAAAATTTAAAAGATAAAAAAATACTTCCATTTCTAAATTATAAATATGACTTGATTAATCAATATATTAAACTAGGTTTTATTCAAGGAGATGGAAATTTAACAAGATTAAATTCAGAAATACATCATGGCATAGAAGTTAATATTGGATATAAAGATGAAGATATAATGGTTTTATTTGATAAAGATAATTATACAGAAAATAGTAGTGGTATAGAAATATATTTAAAAGGTTATAATAATATTTTAGAAGGTTTAGATTTTGATTCTAGTATTTTACCTGAAAGAACTTTCCCAAAATCTTATGATAATTTTACTAGAAAACAAAAAGCTAGCTTTTTAAATGGTTGTTATTCAGCTAATGGTAGTGTTATAAAAGGGCATAGAGTTTCTTATAAAACAACTTGCAGGAAGTTTGCTGAACAATTATCCAACACATTAAAAAATGATTTTGATATTAATAATTATATTACTACCAACAAATCTAAAAAAGTAAAATTTAAAGAAGGTGAATATAAATGTCGTGAAAGCTATGATGTTAATATTTCAAGATATAAAAGTATAAAAAAGTTTTACTATGAAATTGGTTTTTACCAAAAATATAAAGAAATACAATTAAAGAATTTATTAAAAGAAAAAGCACCTTATGTTAGAAGTATTAAAAATAATGGTATAAAAACTGTTTATGATTTTACTGAACCAATGACACATTGGGGTGTGGTTAATGGTTATGTAACTCATAATTGTTCTGAAAAACCTTTACCCCCAGGTGGAAGTTGTTTATTATCAAGTATTAATTTATCTAAATTAGTTAAAAATCCTTATAGCAAAAAAGCTAAATTTGATATGCATAAATTTATAGATTTAGTTAAACAAGGAGTAATATATTTAAATGAAGTATTAGAAGAAGGGTCTAAACTTCATCCATTAGAAGAACAACAAAAAATTGCTAATGATTGGAAGGAAATTGGGCTTGGAATTATGGGTCTTGCTGATCTTTTCATTAAAATGGGAGTAAGATATGGAAGTAAAGAATCATTACATTTATCAGATGAAATAGGATCTACAATGATTAATGCTGCATTACAACAATCTGCTCTTCTTGCTAAAAAAGAAGGAACATTCCCTAAATATAAAGCAGATGCTGTTTTAAATAGTCCATTTATTTTAGAAAACACTACTGATGAAACATATAAGATGATTGAAAAATATGGTTTAAGAAATGCTGCATTGTTAAGTATAGCTCCTACAGGCAGTATTTCTCAATTATTTAATATTGAAGGTGGAATAGAACCTATATTTGATACAAGCTATACGAGAACAACTAAATCTCTTCATGAAGGAGAAAAAGATTATAAAGTATTTACCCCAATAGTTAGAGAATATATGCAAAAAAAAGGTATTAAAGATGAAGAAAATCTCCCAAATTTTATTGTTACTGCTCATGATTTAGATTATAAAGAAAGAATTGATGTTCAAGCTGTTTGGCAACAATATATAGATGCTAGCATATCTTCTACAATTAATTTAGATAACGATACTACTGTTCAAGAAGTTAAAGATTTATATATGTATGCTTGGAGTCAACATTTAAAAGGTGTTACTATCTTTAGAAATGGTTGTGCTAGAGCAGGAATATTAAGTAATGGGGATAATGAAAATAATAAAACTGAAATGACTAAACAAGATTTTATTGATGAAGGAATATGTCCTAATTGCAAAAGTGAATTAAAGCATGTTCAAGGTTGCTTAGAATGTCGAAATTGTTCTTTTGGAGGTTGTGAAATTTAATGTATATAATCACTTAAAATAATTTAATAAGGAAGTGATAGAAAGAGTGTTATATTTTTATAAAGCTAAAATAAATAGAGTTATAGATGGTGATACATTTGAAGCAACAGTTGATATGGGTTTTAATACTTTTAAAGAAATAACTA
>JBNJDJ010000141.1:0-3086 GCA_051744845.1 Bacillota bacterium | reverse complement strand
AAAAAAACCAATTTAATTTAAATAAATCAAATTGGTCAAAATACATTTAAATATTTCCCATTTTATTTCTTATTATATTATTAGCTTCTTTAATAATTTGTTTTTCATTAATAGTTATTAACTCTCTGTTTTTCATAACAATTTTCCCATCTATAATTGTATGAATTACATCTCTTGAAGAAGCTGAGTATACTATAGAAGAATAAATATCCTCTAAATTAAGCAAACTAGGAGCAACTTGAATATTATTTAAATCTAAAATAGCTAAGTCAGCTATTTTATTTTCTTCTATACTTCCTAACAAATCTTTTTTTCCTAAAGCATCTGCTCCACCTAAAGTTGCTAATTCAAACACTTTTTTTGCTTTCATAACTGTAGGATCTTTCAACCTAGGTTTTTGGACTAATGCTGCATTTCTCATTTCTCTAAACATATCTAAATTATTATTACACGGAGCACCATCAGCACCTAAAGAAATACAAGCTCCTTTGTCGATTAACTCTGGTATTTTTGCTATACCTGAAGCTAATTTCAAGTTTGAATTAACACAATGAGAAATTTTAGTTTTAGTATTTACTAAAATATCCATCTCATTTTCATCTAAGTGAATACAATGTGCTAAAATTAATTTTTCTCCTGTTAATCCTAATTTATGAAGGTATTCAATATTTCTCATTCCTGTTCTTTTTTGAACTATTGAAATTTCTCCTAAATTTTCTGATGCATGAGTATGTACCATAACATCATACTTATCAGATAATTCTTTAGTTTTTATCAAAAGTTCTTCACTACAAGAGATTACAAATCTTGGAGCTAATGCGTATTCAATTCTTCCATCTGCTGATTTATGATATTTTTTTATTAATTTTTCAGTCTCTTTCAAAGAATTAGCTGTCTCTTCTTTTAAACCCTTAGGTAATTTTTTACCATAATCCATCATACATTTTCCCATAAGCGCTCTAAAACCAGTTTCTCTAACAGCTTTGAAAGCAACATCTGTATGGTTAACTGTTTCCATATCTATTATAGAGGTAGTTCCACCTTTTATCAATTCTGCAATTCCTAGTTTTGCAGAAATATAATTCGAATTTTTATCATGACTAGCTTCTAATGGCCAAATCCTTTTTTCTAACCAATCTAATAATTCTAAATCATCTGCTCTACCTTTAAATAAACTTTGAGTCAAATGTATATGTGTTTGGATTAATCCAGGAATTATAACTTTTCCTTCAGCATCAATAGTTTCAATGTTTTGATCTTTTAAATTAATATTTTTATCTACTTTAGATATTTTATTTTCATTTATAAGTATATCGCCTTTAAATATTTCTCTATCTTTATTCATAGTAACAATATATCCATTTTTTATTAATAATTTGTTCACTTTAAACACTCCTTTAATTTATATTTAAAGTATATAGTAAAAAAGCAAACAAATCATTATATAATGTATACAATAGAATAAGAAATTTTCTCTTAATTACAATTTTCAATTATAATTTTTTGATAAATACCACTTTGTTAATTTTTCATAAAAATTTCATCAAAATGAATTAATAAAAATAGTTTTTTTGTATAAACATTCTAATGTTATTTTCTATTCAGTAAGCTACAATTTAATTGTCTATATAAAGATGATTTTAAGTATAAATAATATACTTATTAAGTATGTTAAAAGTGGTACTTCCCTATAGTTTCCACTCAATAACTTAATAATTACATAAGATAATATACCAAACAATATTCCTTCTGATATTGAATATGTTAACGGCATTAAAATAATTGTTAAAAATGCAGGAATAGCTTCGGTATAATCTTCAAAATTAATCTCTTTTATAGGAGACATCATAAACAAACCTACAAGTATTAATGCTGATGCAGTTGCTGATTGTGGAATCATTAAAAATATTGGTGATAAAAACAAAGCAATAGTAAACATAATTACTGTTGAAAGTGCTGTTAAACCAGTTCTTCCACCTTCTGCAACACCTGATGCTGATTCAACATAAGTTGTAACAGTTGATGTACCAATCATTGCCCCGAAAGTGGTTGCTATAGCGTCTGCCATTAATGCTTGTTTTACCCTAGGTATCTTTCCATCTTCATCAATCATACCAGCTTTTTGACTAACTCCAATTAAAGTTCCTACTGTATCAAACATATCTACAAATAAAAATGTAAATAATACAACAACCATATCTAAGGTAAATACATTAGCAAAATCGAATTTAAACATAATAGGCTCTAAACTTGGAACGCCAGTAAAATCTGCAATTTTAGGTAGTTCAGTTACTCCTAATATTACTGCAAATAAAGTTGATCCAATAATCCCCCAAAAAAGTGCTCCTTTTATATCTTTAGATAATAAAATAGCAGAAAGTATCAATCCAAAAATAGCCACCCAGGAAGTATGTGCACCTAAATCTCCTAATGCTAAAGGAACTCCTTGTCCTTGAATAACTAATCCAGCATTCGAAAGTCCAATAAATGCTATAAATAATCCTATTCCAACTGAAATTGATTTTTGTATATTTTTAGGAATACAATTTATTATTGCTTCTCTTATGTTAAAAATTGTTAAAACTATAAAAATTAATCCTTCTAAAAGTACTGCTGTTAAAGCAAATTGCCATGTATAACCCATTTGAAAAACAACTGTATATACAAAAAAGGCATTAAGTCCCATACCTGGTGCCAAAGCAAATGGTAAATTAGCATGAAATGCCATTATCAAAGTACCTAAAATAGATGCTAAAACTGTAGCTGTAAAAACAGCTCCTGAATCCATTCCAGCTTCTGATAAAATAGCAGGATTAACAGCTAATATATAAGCCATTGTCATAAATGTTGTAATTCCTGCCAAAACTTCCGTTTTAACATTTGTATTAGACTCTTCTAATCCAAATGTATTTTCAAAAAAATTCATAAACTTCTTTCCTCCCTAATTCTTTTATATTAACGACAGTTATACATTATAACATATGATTTAAAATTTTACATAAAATTTTCAAAAAATAATATTAATAATAAATTACGAAATTTAACTTTCATTTTAATTATGATATACTAATAATTGATAAAAAAAA
>JBNJDJ010000140.1:0-3099 GCA_051744845.1 Bacillota bacterium | reverse complement strand
CTTTTATATCTTTCTTAGTATCTGGGATATATTTATGCAAGTTATTCCTCCTTACCACAAAATTCTTTATATTCTTTTTCATTTAATAAATCTTCTAATTGAGATTTATCACTTATTTCCATTTTATAAATCCAAGATTCAAATGGTTTTTCATTTATCAACTCAGGCTGAACTTCTAAAATTTCATTAACTTCTGTAACAATTCCATCTACAGGTGAATATGAGTCAGAAGCAGCTTTAACAGATTCTAAAACACCAAATACATCTCCTTTTTCTAATTCATCATCTACAAAAGGAAGTTCAACATATACGATTTCACCTAATTGATGCTGTGCAAAATCAGTAATACCAACTTCAGCAATATCTCCATTTACCTTTATCCATTCATGATCCTTTGAAAAATATAAATTACTCATAATTCCTCCTTATTTTTTATACTTTTTATTATAAAACTTTTTCTTAACTACTTTTGCTTTATAAAATCTTCTTTTATTTTTAACCTCTAAATCTTGACCTAACTCACTATATTTTGTATCAACTAAAGCAAGTGCTACTTTCTTTTTTAAACTAGGAGATAAATATCCAGTAGTTACTATACCTACTTCTTTATCATTTTTATAAACTTTATAACCTTGTCTTGCTATACCACCTTTCGTAATTTCTAGACCAACTAATTTCTTTTCTACACCATTATCCTTTTGTTTTAATAAAGCTTCTTTACCTAAAAAGTTCTTTTTATCAAAATCAATAAAATAATTTAATCTAGCTTCTAAAGGTGTAATCTCTTTAGAAATTTCATGACCATATAATGGTAGTGCTACTTCAAATCTAAGTGTATCTCTTGCTCCAAGTCCTACTGGTTTTAAACCTAGTTCTTTTCCAACTGACAAAAGCTTATCCCAAGTTTTTTCAATATTTTGATTATTATGAACATTAAAGTAAAGTTCAAAACCATCTTCTCCAGTATAACCTGTTCTTGAAACTAAAGTTTTTTTCCCATCTATTGAAACTTCTGGTTTAAAATTAAAAAAAGAAATTGTATCTAGATCAGTTTTAGTAAGTTTTTGTAAAATTTCTTGTGCCTTTGGTCCTTGAATAGCTAATTGAGCTATATTTTTCGAATCATTTTCAACATTAACATCAAACTTTTTAGAATGTTTTTTAATCCATTCAAAATCTTTTTCAATATTACTTGCATTAACTACTAAATAAAAATGTTGTTTATCATATTTATATACTAAAAGATCATCTACAACACCTCCATTTTTATAACACATAAGTGTATAAGCTATTTGAAAGTCTTTTAATTTTTTAGCATTATTAGTAATTAAATAATCTACAAATTCTTGAGCTTGCTTTCCTTTAATAATTATTTCACCCATATGGGAAACATCAAATAATCCAGCATTATTTCTTACAGCTAAGTGTTCTTTTTTAATAGATTCATACCTTACAGGAAGAGCCCAACCTGAAAAATCAATTATCTTAGCACCTAACTTTTTATGATTTTTAAAAAAACTAGTCTTTTTTAAATCATCCATTTATTCCTCCTTTCAAATTAAATAAAAAAAAGATATATGCATACAAAACGTATGTCATATATCCTCTGTATTTTTACCTGAGAGTTTCAATCCCCGTCGGTGTCTTTTAAAAAGCTCTCTCCAGAGTATCATTATATAGTATTCCTTTTACCTGAAAGATTCAATGAAAATTCGACTTATTTTCAAATTACTTCTTCGGTTATCCTTTAAGATATCTCATACTATAATCATCTGATTATTAACTTGTCATAATTATATGTTATTTTACATAGTTTTACAACAAAAAACACCGTTAACTTTTTCACTATTTTTTTATTATATTTTTATTTTCATTATTATAAAATTGTTCTTTTTCAATATACATTTTTTGGTCTGCTTTTTCTATAAATTCAGTTAAAGTATTGAATTTATCTTTGTTGTATTCACATACACCAATTGAAACGTAAATATTAAAGTCATATTTATCAATATTTTTAAGCTCAATATTTATTCTTTTTTTAATATCTTTACCAATTTCTAAATCTGCATTTTTCAAAATAACTAAAAATTCATCTCCACCAAATCTTACTACTACATCAGATTGTCTTATAATATCTTTGACTACTCTAGTTACTTTTTTTATTAAAAGATCTCCTTTAGAATGACCTAAGCTATCATTAACTTTTTTTAATCCATTTATATCTAAAAATAATATAGTCAAATCTTCCTCATATGCTTTATTAATAGTATTTTTTAAAATTCTAAGCCCTGCTTGCCTATTAAAAGTTTCTGTCATTAAATCCTTATGTGCTAGTTTTTTTAATTTTTTCTGATATTTAATATAATCATTTATATTTACAATAATAAATATCTTTGAAAAAGATTCTTCGTTATTTTTAACTGTCGAAACAGAAATATCAACTGGAAAAACTTTGCCAAATTTATCCTTGTTATAAATTATTTCTTTGTTAGAAACTTCATCTAAATCAATTTGTTTAATAAATTTATTTATATTTTGATTTATTAATTCATCTTTTTTAAATTTATATAAATCCATAAATGCTTTATTAACATTTTTTATTTTATTATTTATATCAGTTATAACTACCGGATCATTTGATTGATAAAAGGCCTTTTTAAACTTTAAAACTTTTAAATAATTAAGTCTATTTTCGGTAATGTCTTTTATAGTAAAAATAGCATATTTATATTCCTCTATTTTTTTATCAAAAAAAGATAAATTAATTTCATAATATCTATTAATATAATTATTTAGCTTAATTGAATTAAATTTTATAGGTTCTAAATTTTTTAAAGATTTTTTTATATTTTTATATACTTCAGTATTTTCATCTTTTAAAAACTTAAGAATATTTTCAATAAATCCAAATGTGTTTTCAAAATTAGAATTAGAAATTATTATATCTCCTGATTGATTAATTAATATTAATCCAAAACCAATATTTTGAATAATAAGTTGAAATTTTTTATGATTTTGTTCAATAATTTTATTTTTTTTCACTAATTTCCGTTGAGTATTAGAAAGTTTTGTGTTTAATTTACTTATATCATCTAAAAT
>JBNJDJ010000139.1:0-3128 GCA_051744845.1 Bacillota bacterium | reverse complement strand
ATGTTACTTACTTTCTTTTGTCAAGAAATATTTTTAATTTACTTTTAACAAGAATTTAATATCTCTTTGACGACAAGTATTATAATATCAGTAGTTTACCGATTTGTCAACAACTTTTTTTATAAATATTTTTTCTATAAATTTATTTTATTTCGTACAAATATAATACTACAAAATTTTATACTAAATGTCAAGACTATTTTATAATTTTTTTAATCAATTTTAAAATTTTAGAACTATAAGGAGGATAAATAAAATCATTAGAAAATTTAGTTGTCTTTTTTACAATAGTTTTTTTATGTGAAAATGTTTCAAAACTATATTTTCCATGATAATTCCCAATTCCTGAAGGCCCAATCCCACCAAAAGGCAGTTTACTATTTACAATGTGTGATAAAGTATCATTTATACAACCTCCACCAAAACTTATATTTTCTACAAAAGATTTTTGAACTTGTTTTGACTCACTAAAAATATATAAAGCTAAAGGTCTATCAAAATTCCTTATTATTTTAAAAGCTTCATCATATTTTTCAAAAGTTAAAATAGGTAATATTGGTCCAAAAATTTCTTCTTGCATTACTTTATCTTCTAATTTAACATCTTCCATTATAGTAGGAGAAATATATAATTCATTCTCATCTACTTTAGAACCATAAACAACTTTTTCATTATCAATTAAATTTTTTAATCTTTCAAAATGACTTTTACTTATAATTCTTCCAAAATCTGCACTTTTTTTAGGATTTTTTCCATAAAAATCTTCTATAACTTTTATCATTTCATTTATTAATCTTTTTTGCTTACTTTTTTTAACTAAAATATAGTCAGGTGCTATACATGTTTGACCTGCATTTATCATTTTCCCCCAAATAATTCTCTTTGCAACTAAATTTAAGTCTATATTATCATCAACAATAGCTGGACTCTTACCGCCTAATTCTAAAGTTATAGGAACTAAATTTTGGCTTGCAGCTTCCATAACCTTTTTACCAACATGTGTACTTCCTGTAAAAAATATATAATCAAAATCCATTTTAGTTAATTGACTTGTAATACCTTTTTCTGGTTTAACAAAATAGATATATTCATCATCAAAATTTTCATTAATAATAATTTCTAAAATTTTATTAACATTTGGTGTTAAACGAGAAGGTTTTAAAAAAGCAGTATTTCCTGCTGCTAATGCTCCTATTAACGGATCAATTAGTAATTGAAATGGATAATTAAAAGGACTTATAATTAGAGCCGATCCATAAGGTTCATTTATATAATATCCTTTTGAGTCCATTTGATAAATAGGCATTTGGACATACTCTTTTTCCATCCAATTCTCTAAATTTTTAATAGTATAACTAATACTTTTATAAACATATCCAATCTCAGTTGCATAAGATTCAAACTTAGATTTATGCAAATCTTTATATAATGCATAATTCAAAGACTTTTCATATTTTTTTATTCCAGCTTTTAATTTATTTAATTGCTTTAACCTAAAGTCAATACTTTTAGTATTTTCTTTTATAAAAAATTCTCTTTGATTTTTCAAAACATTTTCAAATGACATATTCCCTCCTAAATTTCCCCTGATTACATTTATACCCAAAAAAATATCAATTAAAAAAATCCTTTAAAATTAATTAAAGGATTTTTGTTTAACTTATTTTATTTTAGTAATTACCTTGTGCAATCATAGCCTCTGCAACTTTCTTAAATCCTGCTATATTTGCTCCAGCAACTAAATCATAACCAAATCCATATTCTTTTGATGCTTCTTCAGCACTTTTATGGATATTAATCATAATATTTTTAAGTTTTTCATCAACTTCTTCAGCAGTCCATGAATATCTCATAGAATTTTGGCTCATTTCTAATGCCGAAGTTGAAACTCCACCTGCATTTGCTGCTTTAGCAGGAGCAATAATTACATCATTTTCTTGTAAGTACTCTAATGCTTCATTAGTTGTAGGCATATTTGCACCTTCACCAAGGAATTTAACATTATTATCTACTAATTTCTTAGCAGCTTCAATAGTAATGTCATTTTGAGTAGCACAAGGAAGTGCAATATCACAATCATTATCCCAAATACCTCTCCAATTATCAACATAAGTAGCTTCAGGATATTCTTCTAGATATTCTTTGATTCTTCCTCTTCTAACTTCTTTAATATCTTTAACTACATCTAAGTCTATTCCATTTTCATCTATAATATAACCACTTGAGTCACTCATTCCAATAACAGTTGCACCATATTCTGTAGCTTTTTCATGAGCATAAGTTGCAACATTACCAGAACCAGAGATTAATACTTTTTTACCTTCAAAACTTTCATCATTAGCTTTTAACATTTCATTAACGAAATATACTAATCCATAACCAGTAGCTTGCGTTCTAATTAAAGATCCGCCATAAGATAAACCTTTACCTGTTAATACTCCATTTTCAAATTTACCTTTGATTCTTCTATATTGACCATATAAATATCCGATTTCTCTTCCACCAACACCAATATCTCCAGCTGGTACATCTACATCTGGTCCAATATGTCTATAAAGTTCAGTCATAAATGATTGACAGAATCTCATTACTTCTGCATCAGATTTTCCTTTAGGATTAAAGTCTGATCCACCTTTTCCTCCGCCAATTGGTAATCCAGATAATGCATTTTTAAAGATTTGTTCAAAACCTAAAAACTTAACAATACCTAAATAAACACTTGGGTGAAATCTTAATCCACCTTTATAAGGTCCTATAGCTCCATTAAATTGTACTCTAAAACCTCTGTTAACGTTTAAATTCCCTTCGTCATCTACCCAAGGAACTCTAAATAAAATTTGTCTTTCAGGCTCAGCAATTCTATCTAAAACATTAGCATCAACATACTCTGGATGCTCTTCTATTACTGGTTCTAAAGATTTAAAAACTTCTTCTACCGCTTGAATAAATTCAGGCTGACTAGAATTTCTTGCTTTTACTCTTTCTAGGACTTGATCTACATAAGACATTTATACCCCTCCTACTAAACTTAAAACTTATATTCTTATTGAAAACGCTACCACATTAATAATAACATATTTTCAAAATTTAATAAACAAAAATTTGAAAATGAGAACTCTTCAATCCGA
>JBNJDJ010000138.1:0-3160 GCA_051744845.1 Bacillota bacterium | reverse complement strand
ATTGAAAGTCTAGATATATTTGTAATACCTACAGGAATATTTGTAACTTGTAATTATGATGGAGAAGTATATTCTTTTATTAAGAGAGTAAAAAAGTTTAAGATTGATTTGCATATAATAGATTTAGTAAATGACTTTTCAAGAAAATTAAAGTCTAAAATAGTAGATATTGATTTAATAATGAATAGGTTGTCTAAAATTGAAAAGGCACCTGAATTTTCACGGAGTTTAAAGTTATTATTTGGAGGAATTACTGGTGGTTTTTTTTCCTTAATGTTTAATGGTAATTTATATGAATTTATTTTTGCTTTTATAACGAGTTTTTTTGTGGTATATACTGTAGATATATTTTCAAAAAAAGTTGATTCATTTTTTATAACTAATGTAATAGGTGGGATTGTCAATTCAACAATTGCTATAACTTGTTTAGTTATAGGAAAGGAATTTGACATATTTATTAGATTAGAAAAAATAATAATAGGTTCTATTATGCCTTTAGTTCCTGGAGTGGCTTTTACTAATGCTATAAGAGATTCAATTAGCGGTGATTTTGTTTCAGGGGTTTCAAAACTTTTAGAAGCTATTGTAAAAGCGTTAGGTATAGCTCTAGGAGTAGGCTTAGTTTTAAATGTATATTTTACATTTACTTAAGAAAGGAGAATGATGTTAAAAAAATTCATATTTTCATATATGGCGACAATTGGATTTTCAGTGCTTTTCAACATTCCTAAAAAAAATATATGGCAAGCTGGTATAGTTGGTGCTAGTGGTTGGACAGTTTATAAATATTTAGAAAATATACAGATGAATCTAGTCTTTGCAGTATTTCTAGGAGCATTAACAGTAGGACTTTTAAGTGAAATCTTTGCCAGAGTTTTTAAAAAACCAGCAACTATTTTTCAAGTGCCTGGTATTATACCACTAGTACCAGGATATAGTTTATATTATACTATGCTTCAAATTATAGATAAATCTTATATAAAAGCTACTAAAGAAGGATCACAAGCTTTATTAGTAGCAGTAGGTATAGCTAGTGGTATAATTATTTCTTCATCAATTGGGAATTTACTAATAAATAAAAAGCATAAAACAAAATCTTATTAAAGTATTTTTTAATTAATAAATTATGATATACTATAATTAAAGAAGATTTTAAAGGAGTCTATTTTGGAAGAAATCAATCAGGATTTTTTAAAAGAAATAATTGAAAAGACAATTGAATCAATTGAGTCTAGTAGAGATGATATATATTCAATGATCAATACAACAAAATCTCGACTTGATAAATTAAAAAAAGAGCTTGAAGAAATAAAAGAAAAGACCTTAAAAGTAATTGATAAGGTAGATGAACTTTATCGAAAAGATAAGCTTGCTCGTAATAGATTAGCTAAAGTAAGTGGAGATGTAAAAAAGTTTGATGAAATGGATATTAAAAAGGCTTATGAAAAGGCTATGGAAATTAGAGAAAAATATAATAAAGCTAAATCTAAAGAAAGAGAACTTAGAAAAGAACGTACAAGTATTGAAAATAGATTGATGGAAATGAAAAATATGCTTGATAGTGGTGAAAATATTATGAATCAGATAAGCGTTGCTTTAAATTATTTATCTCATGACCATTTAAATAATTTAGGTAATAATAGTAAAGAGCATATAGATATGGCTATTAATAAATTAAAAGCTCAGGAGAAGGAAAGAAAAAGGATTTCTAGAGAAATTCACGATGGTCCTGCTCAATCAATGGCAAATATTGTTTTTAAAACTGAAATATGCAAAAAAAGTTTTGAAAAAGATGTTGAAAAAGGTTTTAAAGCTTTAAATGATTTAAAAGAAGCTGTTCAAAAAACACTTAAAGATGTTAGAGGAATAATCTATGATTTAAGGCCAATGTCTTTAGATGATATCGGGCTTATACCTACTATCAGAAAATTTATTCAAAAGTTTGAAGATAAAGAAAATATCAAAGTAAATAAAAATATTGACGAAATAAAAAAGCCTTTAGATAGATTTATAGAATTAGCAATATATAGATTAATCCAAGAAATTTTTTCAAATATTTCAAAACATTCTAATGCTAAAAAAGTTAAACTTTCACTTAGTTTTGGAATGAAATATATGAGATTAAAGATAGAAGATAATGGTAAAGGCTTTGATGTACAAAAAAGACTTGAAGAAATTAAAAAAGAAGGGAATCACTTTGGTATTTTAGGTATAAAAAGTCGAGTAGAAGATTTAAGAGGAAATATTGAAATAAATAGTAAAAAAAATAAAGGTACTACTTATATTATTAAATTACCAATTAGTAAGGAAGTGATGATTGATGAAATCGAAAAAAATTAGAGTGCTTATTGCTGATGATCATGCACTCATGCGTAAAGGGATAAAAGATTTACTTCAATTAGAAGAAGATATTTCAATTGTAGGTGAAGCATCAGATGGGAAAGAAGCTTTAAAGTATATTGAAACTTTAAAACCAGATTGTGTAATTTTAGATTACAATATGCCTAAAATGACTGGATTAGAAGTAACAAAAGAAATAATTAATCATTCATTAGAAACTAAAATAATATTACTTACTATAAATGATGATAAAGCTTCCTTATTAAATACTTTAAATGCTGGAGCTAGTGGATATTTACTTAAAGACTCAGATCCTTCAAAACTAGTAGAAGCTATAAAAGAAGTATATAATGGAGATAATTATATAGATAAACACCTTATACATTATTTAGTAGATATATATAAAGAAACTAAAACTAAAAAAAATAAATTTAGTAGTTTAACTAAAAGAGAAAAGGAAGTTTTATTAAAACTTTCTGAAGGGTTAAAAAATAGTGAAATAGCTAAAAAGTTATTTATTAGTGAAAAAACTGTTAAAAATTATATATCTTCTATTTATTCTAAATTAGAAATAAATGATAGAGTTAAGTTAGCTCTTTTTGCAATAAAAAATAATTTAGATAAATATATAGAGTAGGACTACAGTCCTATAGTTTATAAACTTTAGTCACCTGCAAAGGTGACTTTTTGCTTTTTTAAAATCACTGCTTTGTAAATACAATGTATCTATAAAGAAAAGTCAAAGTAAATTCATAAGGAGGAAAGATATGTTAAGAAATTTAGTGAACTATTTTTTAGTAATGACAAATAATGAAAAGGG
>JBNJDJ010000137.1:0-3166 GCA_051744845.1 Bacillota bacterium | reverse complement strand
TATGAAAAATAAACTACTATCTATACTAAAACTACTCAGTTCACTTTTAATCTTATTAAGTCTTTTATTACTCGTTCCAATTATATTTATATTTATATATAATGAACCAATTGGAATTATTAAATCTTTTATTTATCCTAGTGTTATATCCTTACTCTTAGCTTATATAATTAAATATTATACAAAAGATATTGTAGCTGAAATTGATTTGCCGACAAGTATGATCCTTTGTGCACTAGCTTGGATTGTTATTTCCTTTTTAGGAGGTCTTCCATTTGTAATCGGGCTATCTAAATCCTTTGTAGATAGCTTTTTTGAAGCAGTAAGTGGTTTTACAACTACTGGTATTACTGTATTTAGCGGACTTGATCAAATGTCTGAATCAATTATATTTTGGAGATCATTTATACAATGGTTAGGTGGATTAGGAATCCTTACCTTTTTCTTATTTATTACATTTAATGTAGAAGGAGAAATTTGGCAATTATTTAGTGCAGAAAGTCATAAAATTAATTCTTCTAGACCAGTACCAAATGTATTTAAAACAATTAAATACTTTTGGGGAATATATTTCTTATTTACTATTGCAGAAATAATACTTCTTACAATAGTAGGTATGCCTATATTTGATTCATTAATTCATTCATTAACTACCCTTTCTACTGGTGGTTTTTCAAATCACGATGCATCAATAGCTTATTATCAAATGAATGGATTTGAAAATTATAAAACAATGGAATATATTATAACATTTTTTATGTTTTTAGGAGGAGCAAATTTCTTAGTACACTTTAAAATATTAACAGGATCATTTGACTTTGCTTTGAAAGATATTGAGTTTAAAGCATATATTAAATATATAGTTATTTTTACTTTATTAATAATAATCGGAATATTTTCAATGAATAATGCTTGGTTTAAAAATATCGAACTAACCTTTAGAAAAACCATATTCCAAGTAGTTTCTTTAATGACAACCACAGGTTTTGGAACAGAATATATTGGGAGTGATTTCTTTCCTTCAATTGCTAAACAAATATTTATTTTACTTATGATAATTGGAGGTTCTGTAGGTTCTACTGCCGGAGGAATCAAAGTTTTAAGATTAGAAGTTTTAAGAAAACTTTTTAAAAGAGAACTTAGAAAAATATATTTACCAAAACACGCTACTATACCAGTTAAAATTGATAAGGTCATACTAGAAGACCAAGAGGTATTTAAAATACCAGCGTTAGTCTATGGATGGCTATATTTCATAATTGTAGGTGCAGCCATAACAGCACTTTTTTCCGATTTAAATGCTTTTCAGTCATTTTCTGGAATGGCATCAGCTGTAGGTAATATAGGTCCATTTTACTTTTCAGTAGAAAAAATGGCTTCTTTATCACCTATTATTAAATTAACTTATTCATTTGGTATGCTAGCAGGAAGATTGGAACTAATACCAATTTTTATATTATTTAACTATAAAGCATGGAAATAAAGGAGGATATAATGTATATTGTTATTGCAGGAGCAGGAATAGTAGGTAGAAACTTAACACAACACTTGTCAAAAGAACATGATGTAATTGTAATAGATAAAGAAAAAGAACAATGTGAAAAAATATATTCTAATTATGGAGCGGTTGCTATAAATGGAGATGCTACGAATATTAGTATTTTAAAAGAAGCTAAAATTCAAAAAGCAGATTATGCTATAGCTGCTATGAGGTATGACAAACACAATCTCTTATTTTCAATATTAGCTAAGAACTTTAATGTTGAAAATATATTTGTTCGTATGAGAGATCCTGCTTATAGAGAGGCATATGAAATAGCAGGAGCTACAAATATAGGTCATTCTGTAAAAATGATGGTTGATAAATTTATTTTAGATATTGTGAATCCAGAAATAAGAACAGTAGCTTCATTAAGAAATGGTAAAGCAGAAATTTCTATTTTTAGCATTCCTAAAAATGCTAAATGTTCTGGACAAACTATTTCTGAAATAGCCTCAAACAAAAAATTTCCAAATGATACAGTGATTGCAGGTATATTTGATAGTGAAAGTGATAAATTTATAGTACCAAGAGGGGATAGGAAAATATATGAAAATAATCAAATATTTTTAGTAGGTACAGAACAAGACATTCAAAAAGCATATAAATTTTTAAAAAAGAAAAAAATATTTTAAATACTAAGACTTCTCTATATTAGAGAAGTCTTAAACTTTAAGGAGGAAAAATGAGACATTTAGGTTATGTATGTATTAATGAGTCTTTAAGACCAAAAAATTATAAAAATATTAGGCTTAACTCTATTAAAACAAAAGGTATTGAGTATTTAGAAAAAAGAACTATTCAAAATTTTAAGCATTTAGAAAAAGTTATTAATTTCAATATTAAAAACGGTATTTATTTTTACCGAGTACCTAGTTATATAATACCTTTTGCTACTCATCCTTTAGTTACTGATAAAATAGGCTGGCATTTTTCTCAAGTTAAAGAAATAGTAGAAAGTATGAAAAGAGTTAAACAAAAAGTTAAAAAACATAACTTAAGACTATCTGCTCATCCTGATCAATTTACTATTTTAAATAGCAAAAAAGATCATGTTGTTAAAAATAGCATTAAATTTTTACATCATCACGGGGAATTTTTAGAAAAACTTGGAGGAACCGATATAATAGTTCATATTGGCGGTGTATATGGAGATAAACCAAATTCTAAAAAGCGATTTGTAAAAAATTTTAAAAAACTTAATAAAAATACTAAAGAAAAATTAAGAATTGAAAATGATGATACTAGTTATAATTTAAAAGATGTATGTGAAGTAAGTGAAATTACAAATATCCCTATTGTTTTTGACTTTCATCACAATAGATGTCTACCAAGTAAAAATACTAACCTTAATAAACTAATTAAATCCGTAAAAAACTCTTGGAATGGAAAAATACCTAAATGCCATATTTCAACAGGTGAGTCTCAACCTTCAGATAAAAAACACGCTGATTACATTAGTATCAAAGATTTAATGGCTTTAGAAAAAATTATGAAAAATACTAAATACGATTTAATGCTTGAAGCTAGGAAAAAAGAAAAAGCACTATTTAAATTAAGAAAAGAATATCAAAAAAGATAGACAATTAAGTCTATCTTTAATTAATACTTTCTTTTTCAGATATT
>JBNJDJ010000136.1:0-3213 GCA_051744845.1 Bacillota bacterium | reverse complement strand
ATAGTTGTTCCAAAACGGCCTTTCTTTTTTAAAATTAGATTATTTTTTTCTAAATTATTTAATATACGTCTAACTTGGTTAATTGATAAATTACTTCCTATTTTGTGAGTTTGATTAGAAATTTTTTTTCTAGAAGGTTTAATGCCTTTGTTCATTAAATTATTAATTGAGTTTAGTACAATTAGTTCATTTTTATTTAGATTAATATCCTTTTCTTTTTTGTTAGATTTTTTAAAGTTTTGTTTAAAATATTCTTTTTGTGGTAGGTCTTTTAATTGCAATATATTTTCATCAGAATATGAAATCATATATGTTATAATATTTTTTAATTCTCTTATATTTCCAGGCCAACTATAATTTATAAAAAAATCAATAACTTCATTAGATAGTTTTATTTCTTTAACTGATGAAGTATTAGCTAAATGCTTAGCAATTATAGGAATATCTTTTTTTCTTTCTCTTAAAGAAGGTAAATGAATATAACCCATTTTCAATCTAAAATATAAATCTTTACGAAATTTATTTTGATTTACTAGTTTTTCTAAATTTTTATTTGTAGCAGCGACAATTCTGACATTAATAGGTATTATCTTGTTACTACCTATAGGCATAATTTCTTTTTCTTCTAAAACTCTTAGAAGTCTAGTTTGGACTTTTAATGATGCATCACCAATTTCATCTAAAAATATTGTACCACCGTCAGCTACTTCAAATAAACCTTTTTTACCTTCTTTTTTTGCTCCTGTAAATGCTCCAGAAACATAACCAAAAAGTTCTGATTCTATTAAATCATCAGGTAAAGCAGAAAAATTAATAGCTACAAATTTTTCGCTTTTTCTAAAAGAATGATTATGTATAGCACTAGCAAATAATTCTTTACCTGTACCACTGTCACCTTCAATTAATATAGTGATATCAGACGGAGATAATTTTTTTGCAATTTCTTTTGATTTAACAATTTCATGATTGTTACCTATTATATTTTTAAAATTATATTTAGCTAAATGCCCTACATTTAAATCTTTATTATTTTGAGTTCCTATCGGTAATTGATGATCGTATTTAAAACTTACAATACAATTATCACTTGCATTTGAACTTATTTTTTGAACAAATATTTCTTGTCCATCTAAGTTTAATATAAAAGGTGATTCATTTTTTGAATCTAATAGATAACTTACTAATTTAGAATTATATATTATATTTTTTAAGTGAGTATTAATAATTTTCTTATGCCTAATTTTAAGTAATTTTTTTAAATTATTATTCATAAGTTTAATATAACCTTTTTGATTAAAAGCAAGTAAACCTTCTTGAAATCCATCTAATATATTTTTTAAATCATTTTTTAACTTCAAATTCTTATTTTTATTTTTAGCAAGATTTTTGCTCAAAATAACTAATTTTTTTAGATATATATCGTTAAGTAAAGACTTGCTTTGATCAAGATAATTAAAAAAAGTTAAGATTTTAGAAATAGTAGTAAAGTCAAAGATTCTTGGACCTAAATCAATAGTTTTACTAATTGATTTAGGAACATGCTTTTTTTCACCTGGAGTAATAGCAAGATGAATATTATTCAAATTCATGCAAGAATTTGGATAATAAAGAGTAAAATTCAGATGATCAATTCCTAGATTAATTAAACTTTTTTTAAATGATTTACAAGTTTCTTTTAAGTCATTAACTAATAAGACTTGAGTATTTTCTTCAATAGAAATAATTCTTTCAATATAATTAAAATTCAAAGTCCTATTTCCAATTATAGTTTTGCAATTTTCAGGAATACAAGTAAGATCTTTTACCTCATTATAGACAAGTAAAGATGAAAAAATAATTAATTCGTTATTTTCAAAATCTAATTTGGTAACTTGGTCTAATGCATAAGTTTTTAAATTGATCATTTTTTTGGGTATAAATATATAAATTTGATTTTGTAAAGTTGAAATAGTTTCCTTAGATCCAGCTACTAAAGTAGTATTTTTCATAGAGTCCTTTCTTTATTCAAAAATTCCCTTTTTTAAAATTTTTGAATTTTTAATCATTAAAGATCCATTTGATATTACATATTTTATCGTAAAATCTCTATTAAACAAAACAATATCTGCATCTTTATTTATTTTTATTTCACCTTTCTTTTTTAAGCTAAGTATATTAGCAGGATTTAAAGTTACTGTTTTTAAAGCATTTTCAATAGAAATATTGTATTTAATTATTGCTTTTTTCAAAGCTTTTAGTAATGAAATAGAAGTACCTATAGACATGCCTATTAAATTACCATTTTCATCAAATTCTGGTAATGAACCTTGGCCATCTGAAGTCATTGTTAAATGATTTATACTAACACCTGCTTCTAAAGATTTTTTAATTGCTAAAGGAGCTTCTACTTCTCCTAATTCTAAAAACTTTTTAGTAGTAGACGTTGTAAAATCAATATATCCACCTTTTTTTGCAAATTTAATACCTTCTTTAAAAAGTTCTGGATTTCTATTAATATGAGTTGGCAAAAATTGAGTAATAGGAATTTCAGTATTTTCAACTAAATTATTAATTGGTTTTAAACATTTTTTCGAATCACCTAGATGAAAGTTTACAATACCACATTTATCTGAAAGTATACCAGCTCTTCGAACATTAGAAACAAACTTTTTTAGTTCATTAAAAGACGGTTGACTAGATCTATGATCAGAAATAGCAACTTCGCCTGCTCCTATTATTTCATCAATAAACATAATATCTTTCATTATATCTCCAGTTAATGTAGTAGGTGGTAATTGATAGCTACCACTGTATAAATAGACAGATAAACCATAATGTTTTAGTGATTTAGCTTTTGCAACTAAACTTTCCATACTTCTTGCAATTCCATCTGTTCCAAGACAACCTACTAAAGTTGTAACTCCAGCTTTTAAGACATTGGATAGTTTAATACCAGGAGTTCGTTTATGGAAACCACCTTCTCCGCCACCACCTAAAATGTGAACATGTGAGTCAATCAAACCCGGTGTAGCAATTAAATTATTGCCTTCAATTTTTTTAACATTTTCTAAATCCATTGTAATATTATCTTGAATATCTACTATTTTATTTCCAGCTATAAAAATATCTTTTATCCCTTTTTTTTCAGGACTATATAAATCTACATTCTTTATTAAAATCATTTTATCCCCTCCGCTTAATTGTAATGCAAAATATATACCAATATAATATTTT
>JBNJDJ010000135.1:0-3241 GCA_051744845.1 Bacillota bacterium | reverse complement strand
AAAAATTGTGGTGTTATAACACGAAATAGAGTAGAAGGTTATTGCTTTAACTGTGCTATAGATGAAGTAGATCATTTTAAAATTGCAAGAGAGTATTTATATATTAACCCTGGTGTGAGTATAAAAGGACTTTCTAAAGCTACAGGTGTACCTGTAGAAGAAATAAATAATTATGTTAGACAAGGAAGGTTAGATGTTAAAGAAGGAGTAAGTGCAAGTGATAAAAAAGTATGTATTGATTGTGGTAAAGAAATTGAAAATGGGAGTTTGTGCTTAGCTTGTAAAAGAAATAGAGAAGCACTAGATAAGTTAAAAAATAATAAACCTAAAGAAAATAAAAAAGATAAAAAAGATAAAAAGAATAAATTTTTCTTAAATAAAAAATAGTAATTAAAAAATAAGCTAATCCGTAAAAAAGATTAGCTTATTTTAAGGTTTACTTAAAAATTCCTTTAATAGGTTTACCTACTTTCATATCCATATTTACTCCATCTAAGTCTTTTACGATTTTACCACTTACTAAAACATAATCAATTCCTTTAGATTCTGTTGCAGGATTTTTTGCACTAGACTTATCGATTATATTTTCATAGTCAAAAATTGTAATGTCAGCAATCATGTTTTCTTGTAGTCTTCCTCTTTTAGCTAATGCAGGAGCTACATCTTCTAGGTGTTTAGCATTTAAGATAGTTATTTTTTTAAGACCATCCATAAAAGATAAAACATCTTCGTCTCTAATATATCTTCCTATTAGTCTTGAAAAAGTACCAGCTCCTCTATGATGGTTATTTTCATTATTTATAGTAGCATCACTACCAATAGTAGATAAAGAATCTTTTAGCGCTAGTCTAAGTTCTTTTTCATCTAAAGCATACGCTATTACAATACCACCTACTTCCCTATAATGATTAAAATCTTTTTCAGTAAGTCGTTTATCTGTACCAGCTAGTTGTAAATCTTTATAGTCTATATTAAATTTAGATTTCCAGTCACCGTCAAATCTAGAAAAAGATAAGTTAGTTGCCCAAGAATCATAAGGGTATATATCGTAAGTAACTTCAAATCCATTTTTTCTAGCTTTTTTAATCATTTCTAAAGCCTCTTTCATTACTCCTGTTCCTCCAGTTGAATGTAGATGCATAAAATGTACAGGGGCATTTAATTTTTTAGCATAACTTAAAACTTCTTTTACACCATCGATATTTGTTTTTTCACCTGTTAAAGAAGAATATCTAGCATGAAAATGAGTTTTAAGATTATATTTTTTCCCAACTTTCATAATAGCTTTTATTTCTTCAGAAGATGTACCAGGATAATATTCTGGACTAAAGGCTATACCTATAGCACCATCTTTTATTTCTTCGTCAGCTCTTTGAGCCATAGCCTGGATTTGTTTTTTAGAAGGTTTAGAATATAAACCAAGTCCTTGTTCAAATCTTAATCTTACAGCATAAAGTGCTCCTCCATAGTTTATAAGAGTTGGAGATTTTTCGTATCTTTTAAAAAAACTTGTAAAATCAGAACTACATCCATGCATTGAAAGATTAGTAGTTACTCCATCAGCTACCTTATATCTAGCTGCTTTTAAATTAAGGTTAAAAGATAACATATCTATAAAACCTGGTGATACAATTTTTTTATAAGCATCGATTTCTTTTTTACCTTTTAAATCATCTTTTGTAATTACAGAAATTTTATCATCTTTAATTCCAACATTATATCCAAACTTAATAGTTTCTTTATCAGGATCTACAACAATTCCATTTTTTATAACTAAATCTAAGTTGTTATCTTTTTTATCTGATTGACTAACTTCTTTTTTAAGATCAATTTCTTTAAAATTCACTTTGTTTTTAACTATTTCTTTTTCAAAACTTAAAAGTTTATTTTTATTAAATCTAAAGACATTTTTTTCATTATCTAAAACTTGTTTTTTATTTTGATCTAAGAAATGTAAAATGCTTTTATTATTTGATTTATAAAATATTTTAGAGTAATCATCAGATATATCAAAGTCTGTTATATTATTTGATTTTATTTCTAATAAATCTAAATGCTTATTTAAATTTAGATTGTTCATAATAATTGAAAATTTATTTTCATTTAACTTTTTCAAATAAAAAAGTTTGTCATTATAAGTTTTTTTGTATCTAAATACTTTTGAATTAATCTTTTCAATATTTATTCTTTCAATCTCTTCAAATTTTTCGTTTAAAATATATATTTTTTTATTATCATATAAAAATAAATTATCTTTAGAGCTACCTATTTTTATATCTTTAAGTTCAAAAGAAGTTTTTTCTTTTTTTAATTTAATTTGTTCTGAGTTTAAATTTCCGCTAAAAAGGCTTATATTTTCCTCTTTGTCTTTAGCTAATAAGTATATTTTTTTGTCTTTAATAGCTAAATCAGTTATAAGCAAGTTGTCATTTTCTTTTTTTTCTTCTATATTTTCAGTAATTTCTTCAGGTTTAATTTCTTCTTTTTCATTTGTGAAAATTTTAAAATATAAAGCTAATGTTAAAACTAATAAAATAATTAGTAAATATAAAGTAATCTTTTTAATCATAGCGCCTCCTTTAGTTTGGATTAATTATCTATATAGTATCAAAAGTTATTAAATAATGCTATACTTAAGTTATTTAAAAATAAATTATTTTTTAAAAAATAAGTGGGTATAAATATAAATAGACTATTAAATAGAAAGGTTGTGGCTTATGACAAAAAAATCAGTTATCTTACTTATTTTATCTTTCAATATGATCTTAAACATCTCTTTTTCACAAGTTCCATATAGTTATGAGACAATAGATTTAAAAATAGATATTTTATCTAAAACTTCTAAACTTATTGAGTCTGAAAAAATAGGTAGCTCAGTTAAAGGTAAAAATATTAAGGTTTTAAAAGTAGGAAAAGGAAAAACTCATTATTTAATAACTGGAGGTATGCATGCAAGAGAAAACATTAATCCTTCTATTTTACTTTGGACAGCAGATTATTTAGTAAAAGAAAGAAAAGATCTTTTAAAAGATGTTACTATACATATAATCCCACTTTTAAATCCTGATGGATATAAATTAGCTATGAATCCTAAAGCTCATTTTATATTTGGAAATGATTGGAAAGCAAGTGAATTAAAATCAAATTTTAATGGAGTAGATTTAAATAAAAACTTTCCAACTACTTATTGGGACCATCAAAAAGATAAATTAATGGATACGAAAGACCAAATAAAATATTT
>JBNJDJ010000134.1:0-3341 GCA_051744845.1 Bacillota bacterium | reverse complement strand
GTTTTTTTATTTAAGGAGGAAATTATGAAAGCGATTATAACTGTTGTTGGAAAAGATCGAGTTGGAATTATCTCAGAGATATCGAGTTTATTAGCTAAAAAGGAAGTAAATATTTTAGATGTTGAACAAACTATTTTTGATAACAATTTTAGTATGATGATGCATATTGAATTGCCTAAAAAGTTATCTTTTAAAACTTTAAAAAGTAAATTAAAATCTAAACAAGACAAATTGCAATTAGAGATTAATCTTTACAATGAAAAAATATTTAAAAAAATGCATAATTTATAAGGAGAGTTAATATTTATGATTACAAAACAAAAAGTTTTTGAAACACTCAAAATGGTCCAAAAGGAAAAGTTAGATATTAGAACAGTTACTATTGGAATTTCTTTACTAGACTGTATTTCATCTTCTGGTAAAGAAACTAGAAAAAATATTTATAATAAGATTTATAATGAAACTAAAGATTTAGTAAAGATAATTGAAGATATTGAAGATGAATTTGGTATACCTATTGTAAATAAACGAATATCAGTAACACCTATTTCATTAATAGCTCAAGCAAGTAATGATACTGACTATGTTGATTATGCTAAAACCTTAGATCAGGTAGCTAAAGACTTAGATATTGACTTTATTGGAGGTTTTTCTGCCTTAGTACAAAAAGGTTATACAAAAGGCGATAAAATATTAATTGAATCTATTCCTGAAGCTTTAAAAGAAACAAATCGAGTATGTGCATCTGTTAATGTTGGTAGTACAAAAGCAGGAATAAATATGGATGCTGTTAGTTTATTAGGTAAAACAATTAAATCTACCGCAAAATTAACTAAAGAAAAAGATAGTATTGGATGTGCTAAATTAGTTGTATTTTGTAATGCTGTTAGTGATAATCCATTTATGGCAGGTGCTTTTTTAGGAGTTGAAGAAAACGAGACAGTTATAAATGTAGGGATAAGTGGACCTGGTGTAATAAAGTCAGCCCTAGAAGATATTCCTAATGCATCTTTTGAAAAAGTAAGTGAAAAAATTAAGAATACTGCTTTTAAGCTAACTCGTGCTGGTGAAACTATTGGTAAAACTGTTGCTAAAAGAATGGATACTAAATTTGGAATAATTGATCTTTCTCTTGCTCCTACTCCAGCTGTAGGTGATAGTGTAGCAAGAATTTTAGAAGAAATTGGAGTTGAAAAATGCGGTACTCACGGTACTACTGCTGCTTTAGCTTTATTAAATGATGCAGTAAAAAAAGGTGGAATTATGGCTACTGAAAATGTAGGAGGATTAAGTGGAGCATTTATACCTGTCAGTGAAGATGAAGGTATGATTGATGCAGTTGAAAAATCTGCTATTTCTTTTGATAAATTAGAAGCAATGACATGCGTATGTTCAGTTGGATTAGATATGATTGCTATACCTGGTAAAACGCCGTATGAGACTATTAGCGGAATGATTGCAGATGAAATGGCTATAGGTATGATTAATAATAAAACTACAGCTGTAAGAGTAATTCCTGTTTATAATAAAAAAATTGGAGATTATGCAAATTTTGGAGGTTTATTAGGTAAAGCTCCTATTATGCCTGTAAATCCTTTTAGTTCTAAAAAACTTATAAATAGAAAAGGTAAAATACCTGCTCCTATTCATAGTTTTAAAAATTAAAAAATAGTCACGCATTTTGTGACTATTTATAATAAGAATTTATTGTTTTATATAAGACACTAGATAATATTAAAATACCACCAATTAAAGTATTTATATTAATAATCTCATTCAAAAAAATAGTTGCAAAAATTATTCCGTATACTGGCTCTAGTGTTGATACTATAGAAGCAGTTTGAGCCTTTATTTTTTTCATACTATTTATAAATAATGAATGAGATATTGCTGTAAATACTACTCCTAATAAAACTAATAATGAAATGTTTTTAACTGTAAAATCACTTAAATATTTAATTATAAAAGGAAAAAGTATTATTGTAGAAACTATTTGTTCATAAAATGAAATAGTTAAACTACTAAATTTTTGAACATATTTGCGATTTCCTATTGATAATAAAGCATAAGTAAATCCTGAAAGCAGTCCCCATAAAATACCTTGTGTTATTTGATTTCTCAAATTGAATTCTGGGACTATTAAAAATACACCTATAAGTGTTATAATTGATAAAATTAAATTTTTAACTTCAAACTTTTCATTAAAAAAATATGGTTCTATTATAGTTACAAAAAATGGAAAAGTTGAAAAAGTAATTAAACCAATTGCCACTGTTGAAATTTGAATAGATTTAAAAAAAGAAAACCAATGTAGTGTTAATATAGAACCTAATATTATAAATATTAGTAAAGCTTTTGATTTAATAATTTCAAACTTATTTTTATATTTTAAAATTCCAAATAAAAATGTACTTGAAAAAAATACTCTGCCCCAAACTATTACTAAAGCTGGTAATATTATTAGCTTACCAAATAAACCAGACAAACCAAATAAAAAAACTGAAAAATGAAGTTGAGCTAAATACTTAGTTTTATCTTCTAAATTATCATTTTTATTTATCATATTCAATAATTATATCCTTAATACGATTTAAACCTTCTTTTAAAACACTTTTTGGACATGCATAATTTATTCTCATAAATCCATTTCCACTTTCACCAAACCATGTTCCACCATCCATTGCTACTCCACCTTTAGTATTAAATAAACTTTCTAATTTTTTTCCATCTTTTTCATATTCTCTTAAATCTATCCAACCTAAATAAGTTGCCTGTGGTTTTATTAATTTTGCTTTTTTTAAATTTTCATTTAAAAACTTTTCAATATATTTAGCATTTTCTTCTAAATATTTTAGTAGTTCTTCTAACCATTTTTCACCATTTTCATATGCAGCTGTAACTGCTGAAATACTCAAAGGATTTTGTAATCCAATTGAATGTCTTTTTAAAGTCTTTTTATATTTATCTCTTAAAGATTTATTAGGAATTATTATATTTGAAGACTTAAATCCAGCTATATTAAATGTTTTACTAGCTGCAGTACATGTAATAGTATGTTTTTCAAACTTTTTATTTAAAGAAGATAACATATGATGATTATAATCGCTATATACTAAATCATTGTGAATCTCATCTGAAACAATTAATACATCATTTTCTATACAAATATTTGCTAATTTAGTTAATTCCTCTTTAGTCCATACTCTTGAAACTGGGTTATGAGGTGAACATAAAATAAACATAGTAGTATTAGGTTTTTTAGCTTTTTTTTCAAAATCTTCAAAGTTAATTTCATATTTATTATTTTTTAATACTAATTTATTATTTAATATATGACAACC
>JBNJDJ010000133.1:0-3369 GCA_051744845.1 Bacillota bacterium | reverse complement strand
AAATCAGAAGGTAGTCTATAAAACTAAAACAGGTAAAAGATTTCATAAAGGAAGTTGTTTTCATTTATATAATAGTAAAATCAAAACAAATATAACAGAGGCCTATAATGAAGGTCTTACTCCTTGTAAACACTGCTTTGAAGAATATTATAAATAATTAATATTTATTTACTTTTAAAACTTGGTATGTTATCATTTTGATGTAATATAAAATTATTAAGGAGGCTACATGTTTAAAAAAATATATAAAGGCATATTTTTTGTTTTGATTTTATATTTAATATCTAAATTTTTAAATGATTTTTTAATAGATAATTTTAATATTGCATTAGAAACTTTAACTATTGGGATAATTTTAGGCATGATAGTAAATAATTCTTTTGAAATAAGCGACGAAATTAAGCCAGGTATAAGATTTAGTTTAAAAAAATTACTAAAAATAGGAATTGTTTTGTTAGGTTTTAAATTAAATTTTTATAGTTTAATAGAACTAGGTCCTAAAATTTTAATTTTAGTATTATTATTTGTCAGTTTTGTATTAACTAGTTCATATATTTTAGGTAATATTTTTAAAATAGATAATAAAATATCTACTTTAATTGGAATTGGATCTTGTATATGTGGAACTTCAGCAATTGTAGCTTTAAGTCCATCAATAGATGCTAATAAAAAAGATTCAATTATTAGTGTATCGATTGTAAGCTTCTTAGGAGCAATAGGTGTATTAGTGTATACTTTCATTTCAACTATTTCTCCAATGACAAATATACAATATGGCATTTGGTCAGGATTATCTTTACATGGGGTTGCTCATGCTCTTGCTGCAGCTTTTGCTAGAGGTGAAGCTGCTGGAGAAATTGGGACATTTGTAAAAATGTCACGAGTTGTAATGCTTGTACCAGTATCTATTTTAATGAGTTATTTATTTAATAAAAATAATAATAAAAAAAGAGCATCTTTTCCTAAATATGTAATATATTTTATTATTGCGGGTTTATTGAATTCTTTATTAAATATTGACCAAATAATAATTACAACTTTGACTAAATTAAGCTCTATTTTTATTGCAATGGCAATGATAAGTATGGGGTTATCTGTAGATTTTAATGATATTAAAAATAATGGTAAATCTGCATTAGTCTTAAGTTTAGTTTTATTTAGCATAACAGCAGTAAGTACATATTATTTAATTTTAAGTGTTATATGATAAAAAGGAGAAAATATGCAATTAGTTAAAAAATTTATTGAGTATTATAAACCACATAAGAAATTATTCTTTTTAGATATATTTTGTGCATTTTTACTTTCAGGTATAGATTTAGTATTTCCAAGTATTTCTAGATATATATTAAATAATGTAATCCCGGATAAAAATATTGACTTATTAATTAAACTTATTATTTTTTCTTTAGGTTTATTTATTTTAAGATCGATTTTACAATACATAATTCACTATTGGGGGCATGTTGTTGGTGTTAGAATAGAAGCTGATATGAGAAATAAAATATTTTCGCATATTCAAAGTCTTGATACTAAGTTTTTTGATAATAATAAAACAGGTAATATTATGTCAAGAGTTATAAATGACTTAAGAGATGTGACAGAACTTGCTCATCACGGACCTGAAGATTTATTTATTTCAACTGTTATGTTTATAGGATCTTTCCTAATTTTGTTTAATATAGAATGGCATTTAACTTTAATAGTTTTTTTATTTATTCCAGTAATGCTTTATTTTGCTACTAAGCAAAGAAAAACTATGAGGAATGCTTTTAGAACTGTAAGAAAAAAAATAGCTTTAGTTAATTCAAATTTAGAAAATAGTATTTCAGGCATAAGAGAATCTAAAACATATACTAATGAAGAGATTGAATATGATAAATTTTTAGATGGAAATGATCAATTTAAATCATCTAGAGAAATGGCTTATAAATCAATGGCTACATTTTTTACAGGTATTAACTTTTTTCAAAAAGTTTTAAATCTTGCTGTAATTGGTTTTGGTGGCTATTTTATATATAGAAAATTTATGACTGTAGGAGATTTACTAGCCTTTACAATGTATATAAATTTATTTATGCAACCAATTAGAAGATTAACTCAATTTACTCAACAATTTCAATTAGGAATGAGTGGATTTGAAAGGTTTACTGATCTTATTGAAAGGGAACCAGAAATTATAGATAAAAAAGATGCTAAAGAGTTTAAAACTTTTGATGATAAAATAGAATATAAGAATGTTAGTTTTTCTTATGACCATGGAGAAGAAGTTTTAACTAATATTAATTTTGAAATTGATAAAGGAAAAACTTTAGCTTTAGTAGGACCATCTGGTGGTGGAAAAACTACTCTTTGTAATTTATTACCAAGATTTTATGATATTAATTCTGGAAAGATAGAGATTGACAATATAAATATAAAAGATTATAAAATAAAATCATTAAGAGAAAATATTGGATTTGTTCAACAAGATGTATTTATTTTTACTGGTACTGTAAGAGAAAATATTCTTTATGGTAATCCAAATGCTTCAGAAAAAGAGATGATTAAAGCTTCGAAAAATGCTAATATCCATAATTTTATTATGAGTTTAGAAAATGGATATGATACAGATATTGGTGAAAAAGGAGTTAAATTATCTGGTGGGCAAAAGCAAAGAGTTTCGATAGCAAGGGTGTTTTTAAAAAATCCTCCTATATTAATATTGGATGAAGCCACTTCAGCATTAGATAATGAGACTGAGTTAAAGATTCAAAAATCTTTAGATCAATTGTCAAAAGGAAGAACTACAATTGTAATTGCTCATAGATTGTCTACAATAAAAAATGCTGATGAAATAATTGTTATTACAGATAATGGTATTGAAGAAAAAGGTACTCATGATAAACTTATTAAAAACGATAAATTATATTCTAAATTGTATAAAGCTCAATTTAAAGGTTTTATTCCTGATGAGATTTTAAATTAATTTTAAAAAAATGTTTAAAGTGTTTAACCAGGGGTATATAAACATTAAGCGAAGTTAATGTATAGAAAGATTTGATTTAAGTTTAAAAGTTTTGAGTGTAAAGTGAGATACGTGAAATTGAAAGTTTTTAGTTTTAAGTTAAGTTCTATGTTTTAACAGAAAGTTTATTAAAAAGAGATAAGTAGGTTAAAAGAAATAAGTTTGATTTTAAGATAACGAAAATATACATTAACTTCGCGATTTAAATTAAATAAAAGTATTTAACCATCTAATTATTTAGTTGGTATTTTTATTTAAATTTCAAATTAATTTGAAAAAAATGTTTAAAGTGTTTAACCAGGGGTATATAAACATTAAGCGAAGTTAATGTATAGAAAGATTTGATTTAAGTTTAAAAGTTT
>JBNJDJ010000132.1:0-3411 GCA_051744845.1 Bacillota bacterium | reverse complement strand
CGGTAATTATCAAGAATTTTGTCGTTTAATTTTTTATTTTCCAAATCTTTTTCATATTCTTTTATTTTTATTTCTTTTAAAATTAAATCAGCTAAATCTTTATCAAATTATTTATTAAAACCTCATTCACTTTACTTATAGAGTTTCATATCTTAAATTTAAACCTTTCAAAAAGGTTCTAATCACTAAAAAACTAACAAATTTTAAATCGGTAATAATTAGTCAATGAATTCATTAATATTTAAAATAGTAGAAATCTATATTATAAAAAGTTGCTTATCCATTAATTGTACTGAATAACTATCCTATAAAAACTAATATGGACCAACCTGAATAATTTAATAAGTTTTTAATAAGTTATTTTCTCAATGCCTAACACCTTTGATATATACATTATAAACCTCTAAACAAAGGTTTTGGAATAAATTTGATTAATATTTTTATATAATTCATTTTGAATATAATTATTTTTTTCATCTCTATACTTTTCCATAGAAAATATTGATTTGCCCCAAACTAAAAATTGAGTCCAATTAAAAGCCATAGGATTACAACCACTTAAATATACTTTTAATATACTTCCAGTTGATGATAAACTATGTGCTGCAGTAAGCATAATAGAAGTCTTTAATCTACTCCCCATATTATTGATAGTTGGATTCAACAACCAATTATAAGCTCTTATAATAATTTCAATAACCCCAGGTACAATTCCCATACTTAAAAAATAATTAAAATTATAACCATTTCTATACATTTTAGCAGCAACTTTATCTAAATTTCCATTTTTTCCATTAATACTAATTGGGACTTCTTTTTTAATAGATTGAATAACACCATATTATAATATAGAATGATCTATCTATTATTCAATATCTGAATATATATTTTGGGAATATATTAGTTCTTTGGTACCTAAAACCTACTGTTTTTAAATTTCTCTAAATGAATATGGTCTGTAAAATCGAATAAATTACAAATGTATAAACTAAACTCATTAATGTGCCTATTAAAAAATATTCTGAAAAAATCTTATTTTCCATCATTTTAAATCTTGCTAAAGATTTAACTGCAATAATAAATCCTATTGATGCTAATTGATTGTTTAATAAAAACATCAAAATCAATATTCTTTCAAGAATACCAATCCATTTACCTGTTTTCACTTCATCAATAAAAATGTCAAAATTTTCATCATTAATTCCCTTTTTTAAAGGTTCATCTAGTAATTTTGAATAATTATCTACCTTTTCATATACAATATCAAACATTAATGGAATAAAATAAGCACCTGAAAATGAAACATACATTACTATAAATATGTTTCGTAATTTGTGATATATAATTTGTTTAGTAAAAATGATATTGCCAATTATTTTAGTGTCAATAAAATTAAATTCTACCATCATTTGATTTGTAATGATTAAAATAATTGTAAAATGGATTAATTGATCAAAAATAAAAAGTAGAACACCGTATTTTTCAGTATGTTTTTTATCACTAATAATTTTTTTTATTTTTTCTTTAATAAGATCCATACCAATATGAATAAATATTATAACAATAACTCCTAATAACAAATTTATTATACTATTCAAAGTTACAAGAAAAAATAACGGCAAAGAAGCAATAAATAAACCTAAACCATGTTTAAAATAACCCGATAATTCCATTTGCAATTTTTTCTTAACTACACTTTCAGTTTGTAAGATAAAATCACCAATTGTGTGTGAAATTAGCATAAAGAAAGTTAATATCAATTGAAATCCCTCCTCATCTTTATCATTTCATATATTGCTTTGAAAGAACTCAATATTTCTTCTAGAGAAGATGCTTTTAATCGATCATAATAACTGGATTTGCTTATTCCAATTGCATTTATTGCTTTTTTATAGTCATTTAGGGCTAATCGATATTGTATAGCTTTCCACTGCTTCTCTGTTATATATGCTATTGATCTATTGATTAGAGGTAATATATTATTGCAAATCTTATCAATATTATTATAACCACTTGCAATACGACCATCATATTCTTTACTATCATTAATTTTTTCTAATTGATCTCTTGCATTCCAAAATATTGGAGCATTCATATCCCATGAATTTTTCTTAATTTCACCGTCCACTTTACCTATACTTATTCCATATCTAGCTTTAAGTGGATATAAATAACTTAAGGTTAACATGATTATATTTATAAAATCCTTATCAAATGGGATTAATATTTGGATTTCATCTCCTTGTGAAATATTATATTCCCTCTCATAACTATATCTTTTTTCAATAACTTCATTTACTTTATTAATCTTCTTTTTAAGCATATCATTAAATACTCTATAATCTAAATCCGTTGATTTTATAATATCCATCGTTATTACAGCAAATAAATCTTCTGAACTTTCATCACCATTATTAACTAAAACATATTGACCTCGTGCAATATTTCTAATTATATTCTTTTCCTTTAAATCATATATATACCAACTTACTGTATTTTTATTAACATCTTCAAATACTTCTTTATAAAACTCATAGAAATCCTTAACACTTATTCTTTTATAATCTTTAAATTTTTCTTTTAACTTCTCTATATGTAAATGTTCATCTGTATAACTCATATTCGCACCTCCTAATTATTATATTATCACATGACTAGAAGCAAACAAAGAAATTTCCGATTTAAAAGCATTTTAAAGGATTTTCCGGTTTTAAACCAATTATAATGAGTTTCCGCTTTTAGGCCATTACAAATGATTACGGAAACAAACTAATAAAATATATATTAAATTGGAAAGTTAAAGTAAATTATAAGGACGAAGAATTTATTAATAAATTAATAGCTGAAAATTTAAAATTAAAAGAGTTAAAGACTTTTTATAAATTATTCAAAAAATCATTAACCAAAAATAAAGAAACACTGTTAAAAGATATTTTTCAAATTGATTATGAAAGTATTACAATAAATCAATTTATAGAAAATTTAAAAACTGATTATAAGGCTGTAATAAATAGTTCTAAATATATTTTCAATAATGGTCAAACAGAGGGTAATGTCGGAAAATTAAAAAAGATAAAACATGATATGTATGGGAGAGGAAGTATTGAATTGTTGATAAAAAAAGTTCTCTTCCAATCATTTTTTAATTCCAATCGACAATTTTGAGGAAGAGCCATCTTTATCTTGATATTTATAATATATGATTTTTATTATAAAGGTAAATCAGTTCGATATATTACTAGAACTTTGATCGTTCGGCTAGTGCTGTCAATAGAGAATTAAAGTGATATCTATTCTTCAACTTCAAAATATCTGCCCTAACAAGCTCAATTCAAATACTAAATGAAGTTATTCAATATCTATCATAAACAGTTGCAATTAACTTGACAAATTATATATAAGAAAAAAATT
>JBNJDJ010000131.1:0-3440 GCA_051744845.1 Bacillota bacterium | reverse complement strand
TTATCACTTAAAACTAAACCGTTTGTATTACTAGCAGGTATTTCAGGGACTGGAAAAACTAAATTAGTTGAGTTATTTTCAGAAGCAATAGGATATGAACTAGATATTATACCTGTAAAACCTGATTGGAATGATATGTCAGATTTACTAGGCTATAACAATATTGAAGGTAAATTTATTGAAGGTCCACTTTATAAAGTGTTAAAAAAAGCTAATGAAAATCCTAATGATGGATATATTGTATGCCTAGATGAAATGAATCTTGCAAGAGTTGAATATTATTTTAGTGATATTTTGAGTCGGATGGAAACAAAGAATAAAGAAATAGATTTAAGTGGAGAAAAAATTAAATTACCTAGTAATTTATATATAGTTGGAACAGTAAATATGGATGAAACAACTCATCCCTTTAGTAAAAAAGTTTTAGATAGAGCAAATACAATTGAATTTTCAAATGTTAATTTAAATCAATTATCTTTTAATAATAAATATGATAATGAATATGAAAAACTAAATTTAGATAATAGTTTTTTAAATCCTGATTATGAACGGTTAATTGATTTTGAAGAAAAATATCATTCTTTTATAAAAGATAATGTAGTTTCAAAATTAGTTAAAATAAATTCTATCTTAAAAAAAGCCAATTTACATATTGGTTATAGAATAAGAGATGAAGTATGTTATTATATGCTTTATAATAAAAAATACAATTTAATGACTTTTGAAAAAGCTTTAGATTATCAAATGATGCAAAAAATCCTTCCAAGAATTCAAGGAAGTAGCCAAAGTATAAAGGAATTATTAATAAGTTTATTTGAATTATTTACTAAAAATGAATTAGAAAGAGATGAATATAAAATTCTTAAAGAAATGGAAAAAGTTTTAAACACAGAATTAAAATATCCAATGTCATCAGAAAAAGTTTACTATATGTTCAAAAACTATAAAGAAGATGGTTTTACAGCTTATTGGTTATAAAGGATAATTATGAAGAAACTTTTAGTTATAGAAAATGATGATTTGAAATTTGTTATAAAAGGTAAACCTAAACATCCTAACTTTTCTAGCAGTGAAAGACGTACTAAGATAAAAGATGTAATTAAAACAAAGACATATATTAAAAATTTTAATATTAAATATTATTCTACTAAAAAGGGAAGGTTAATTAATTATAATAATGAAAAAATTTATCCTTTATTTTATGAACAACAAGATTTAAATATTATTATTAGAGATAAAAAAGAAGGTAAATTGGATTTATCATTTGATCATATAGATGAAAATATTCAAAATTCAGTTGAAAAAATTGATGATGATTTACTTACAGGAATAATTAATTTTAATAATCATATTGGTAAAAGTATTTTTACTATAAGATCTCATAATAATATTATATTAAGATTAGAGATCAAAGTATTTCCTACTAAGATAGACTATGAAAATGATTATAAAGCTATGGTAAAAGAAATTAATAATGAAGTTTATAATTTAGCATATGATTTTTTAAAAAGAACTTTTCAAAGTATGACTCCAAATGATAAAAAAAGTATAAATCATAGTGAATTTTTTAGTATTTTAGATGGAGTATTTGAAAACTTTATTAAAGCATTTAGAAGAATTGAAAATAATACTCATAGTAAATTTAAAAAAGTTTCTAATATTAAAAGAATTGAAAAAGTAAAAAGAGTTAATAAAAAAAGTATTAAATGGATAAATAAAAATCCTAGACATTACAATAAAGATAGTAAATTGCCTAAAAAAATTTTAACTTTTGAAAAGAAAAATACTTATAATATTTTTGAAAATAAGTTTATTAAATGGATTATAAAAGAATTGATAAAAAGATTGAAAAAATTTGAGAAAGATTATAAAAAAACTCAATCTAAAAATCATATAAATAAAAAAGTCTTAGAAAAAATTAATATAATTGAAAACAAATTGAATTCTATTATTCATTTAAGTTTTTTAAAAGATGTTGGTGATATTTATAAAATTGATTCAATTTCACTAGTGATTCAAATGGCACCAGGCTATAGAGAAATATATAAATATTATTTAATGTTAAAAAAAGGATTAAAAATAGAGAGTGATATTTTTAAATTATCATTAAAAGATACAGCTGAACTTTATGAATATTGGTGTTTTTTAAAAATCAATCAAATTCTTAGAGAAGAATATGAATTAGTAAGTGAAGATTTAGTTAAACTAAATTACGAAGGATTAAATGTTAAATTAGATAAAGGTAAGAAATCCATTATAAGATATTTTAATCCTAAAACAAAAGAGTATTTTAAATTAGCATACAATAAATTTGAAGGAAAAAGGAATTTAACTACAAATAATAAACCAGATTATATTTTGAGTTTAGAAAAGAATAATTCAAAAAGTAAATATAAATTTATTTTCGATGCTAAATATAGAGTAGATGAGTTAAATAATCCAACTAATGAAAGTATAAATGCTATGCATAGATATAGAGATGCAATAGTTTCTAAACAAGAAGATCAATATAAAAGGAATATGGTAGGAGCCTATGTATTATTTCCTAGAAATGAAGAAAATGAATATAAGGAAAGTAAATTTTATAAAAGTATAAAAGAAGTTAATATAGGTGGATATCCATTTTTACCTGGCAGTATAAAGTTAATGGGTAATTTTTTAAAGAATATAGTTGAAGAAAGTTCTTTAGCAAGTTACGAAAGGAATATTTTACCTTTAGGCCATAATGAGTATCTAGAAAATACTAAATTTGAAAAAAATGTTTTAATAGGTACAATAAAATCAAAAGAACAATTAGAGTTTATTAAGAATAAAAAGATATATCATATGCCTTATAAAAAAAGTGATGATTTTTTAAAAAATCAAATTAAGTATTTAACAATATACAAGTCAAATAAAAAATTTGGTAAAGAGTCAGGTATATATTTTTATGCTAAAATTAATAAATGGAAAATAAAAAATAGAAAAAAGATTCCATTTAGAAAAAAGAAGTATAGAAAAAATTTTTTATATCATTATTTTGAGATAAGTGAATTAATTCCATTAAAATCTAAAATAGAGGTTAAAGATTTCTTTGGAAATGAACCTAATAATATAAATATAAGATTTGTTTTGACTTCTGAGTTATTATTAAAAAGAGCTAAGTATTTCCCAGAACTAACTTTAGATAACTTTTTAGAATGGCGAATATGGATTGAATTAAATAGATTAAGAAGTCATTTTAATAAAAATAGATACAAAGATTTTCATTTAAAAAATATAAAATTTATTATTAAAAATGGATATTTGAGATTTTTAGATCAAAAATTAGAAATAAGAAAAGTGATAAATAATATATATAAATATAGCAAGTATATTGCTAAAATAATTTCAAAAAAATAAGAGAGACTAAGAATCTCTCTTTTTAAATGTTTATTTATTATTTTTAAAACCTTGTTTTT
>JBNJDJ010000130.1:0-3495 GCA_051744845.1 Bacillota bacterium | reverse complement strand
TACTGTGAACTACTCGGAATTGAAATACCGAGCTTCATAGTCGCTTAATCTTATGGGACACATTATGAATTTCATCCGTAACATCGATTAAGTTACCTATTCGGGTGGCCCGCCCCCACTACTCCTATCTTTTTACAGACTCAAAGATACTTTTTAAGCTACAAATTTGTTTATATCCCATGAATATTTTGTTAGATCATTTAAACCTTTAACTTTGAGGTTGATATCAGGCCCTTTACGTCTTTGGTTTAGATATTTTCTTAAAATATTGAAAGCTCCTACTATATCAGCATTAAATGTTTCATCTTTAGTTACATATAAACCACGTTGTTTACGATTAGACTTTCTAGCATATTTTTTAGATACTTTTTAATTAAATTAATACCTTTTGATTTGTGTTGATATAGTGAATTATAATATTAAAAAAATTTATAATAATCACCAAAGTTATTACAATCCCCCCTTTTTTTATAATATAGTTTATCATTAGATTCATAAGTATTATTACAATTAAAAAAGATACCTCTATAAGCTAGGTATCCTTTTTAGTTAATATACTATTTAAATTTTACATATTTTTTTATGATTCTTCTTATCTACTATATCTATTTCAAGATCTAGTGCCTCCATAAGTTCTAAAAATTTAGGAAGTGTTAAACTCCTACTATTTGTTTCAATCTCAGAAATCCTTTGTTGTGAAACTCCTAACATATCTCCAATTTTTGCTTGTGAAAGTTTTCGAGTTTTTCTAGTTTTATTTATAGCTGTTATTATTTCTAATTCCTTTTCATATTTAGATTTTAATTTTTGATGTTCTTTTTCACCATTTTCTTCTATTAACTTATTTTCTAATTCTTCTAAAAAATCATTCCCGCTAAGAACATTTTTTTTCATAAATACCTCCTTTATTTAAAATTACTTAGTATTTCTTTTGCTCGCTTAATAGCTTTATCTAATTCAACTTTTCGTGTTTTTTGAGAATCTTTTTTAAAAGCTGATAAAATACAAACCTTCCCTTTATCTATGTAACAATACATTAATCTATTAGAATCTATTTTAATCTCAAAGACTATATCAGTAATTTTTTTAGTTTCATATGGTATTTGATTAAGTGCTAATAATTTAGCTCCTTTTTGTTTTATTTTTTGAAGAATTGTAAATATTCGATACTTTTCTTCTTTAGGTAAACCTAAAATAAAATCCATGATTTCACCTGAATTATCTTTTTTATATCCATACACTAACAAATTATCATTTTTTGACAAAATTACACACTCCTTATGTTTCTATATTTTAATTTTACAAGCAAATGCTTGTAAAGTCAAGTTCTAAAATTAAAAATTGCGTATTCTAAAAATCCATTTTCATATTTAGAACATTCTATTACTTTTTTAACTTCTTTATGACATATTTCTCTTATATCTTCATAACCAATCTCTTTTACAAATGCATCCCAATTGTCTTCAAATATATTTTGAATTAAATTCATAAATTTTAACTCCTTTTTTCATATATATTTTATCATTTTTTCAATTGAATGCACTTTCCTAAAAAATAAAAAAACCAATCGCAATGATTGGTATAAAATGCTATATTTAAATTTATTATAAATTTTAACTATGGTCAATAATCCAATAAAGAAGATCTTTTTCATCTATATCTCCAGCCGCTAATTCAAATCCTAGATTAATTAATTCATCATCTGTACAGGTGATTTCCATATTATTCAATTCAAGGAATGTCAACATAGATAATAAGCCTATTCTTTTATTACCATCAACAAACGGATGATTTTTTACAATGAAAAAACCAAGTTTTGCAGCTTTTAACTGTAAACTTTTATAAAGATACTCTCCGTCAAATGACTGAAATGGAGCATTAAGAGCAGACTCCAATAATCCATTGTCTCGGATCCCATGATCCCCACCTGTTTCATTTATAATCATTTCATGCATGTATATTACTTGTTCTTTGCTTATTCTCTTCATTCAGCTAACGCCTTAAAAGCCTTCATATGCTTTGACATTATTTTCTTTGCAACTTCCTCAACAGCTTTATCTTCTAAAACTTCTTCATCCTCTAACTCACCATATTCAATTAATACATATCTTGGCTTATTATTTTTCAATATAACTGCTGAACCCTTTTCATCTACTAATCTTGCAATTTTAGAAAAATTCTGATTTGCTTCTGAAATAGATACTAAATTATCAATATTTACTTTCATATAAACACCTCTTTTCCTAACTACATTATATCATAATTTTAGGATAAATTATACCTAAAATTTAATATTGATCAGGAAATTAAAAATGTGATGTGATAAATTTATCTTTTTCAACAAATAAAAACACTTATCATATAACATATTCTTTTACTATTATTAAACCACTAACAAACATAATATTTTTGATCCCATAACTTTTTTTAAGTAAATTGAATTATTTCAAAATTTTACATACTATCTTTTATAAAAGTTTTTTTAGATTTTTTAATTTTATTCTTATTTAAATTGTTTTAAATCAAATTACTATATTAATTTAACAATTTACTAAAATTTATCTCCTTCAAAATATTTTTTCACTCTACGACAACTATTCTAACACAGAGAGTTATTCCCTAATCCTTCATTATCGGAACTCTTTCCAAACTAATGTGATGAGTTTTTTATTTATAAACCATTATTATATTATTATCAATATTTAATTATATTTTAATATAATATATATTTTTTGAATATATTAGTTTACTTGTTAATAGCCTTATTATAAGTTTTAATACATATCAGCAACTAATACATTAATTCCCTCTTTTTTTTCAAAAATTAAAATTAGCCTATAGACTATTAATCTATAAGCTAGTTAGGTTTTCTTTTTATAATATATATTTGTATATTGTATTAATTCGATTATCATTCTACTACATCATGATCTCCAACTGTTAATAATAAGATAATGTTCTTACCATCATATATCCATGCAAACCTATACTCCTTATCAATCCGGCTTTCATATACTTTCTTACCATACGTTTTAGACAAGGTATAATTTTTCTTAGTTTTCAAAGATGGATAAAATTGATCTTTACTTAATAACTTTAATTGCTTTTTAAGTTTCTTCTTTTTATTATCTGATAATTTTAAATATTTTTTCTTAAAATTATTAGTATATTTTATTTTCATAATCTAAAATCACTTCTATTCATCAAGTGATTCTAATAATTCTTCAATTTCCATTGCTTTTGATATATCACCATTCTCTACTTGTTTCAATGCTTCTCCAACATCATTTAACCATTTCTTTTCTACAGTAACAACTGGGGTAATTACTATTTTTCCATCTTCAGTCATCTCTATTTCTAATTTAGAACCTTCATGAAGTCCCATTTTATTAGTTAAATCAGCAGGAATAGTAAGTTGATTTTTACTTCTTAATTTAGTTAACATAAAAACCTCCTTTTATCAGAATATCTTACTTTCTTACTTTATTATACATC
>JBNJDJ010000129.1:0-3514 GCA_051744845.1 Bacillota bacterium | reverse complement strand
ATAATTTTTGCCATATATCTTCTACATTTATTTTTATCTTCAATATTGATTTCAAATGAATCTTCATAATCAATACTATCTTCTATGTTTGTATTTGGTAAATTTAACTCTTTATCAAAAGTTGCACTTGCTTCTCTTGCCATTCCTAAAATACTTAAACAATCTGGTCGATTAGGTGTAATTTCAAATTCAACAATATTGTCATCTAAAACAGTTTTTAAAAAGTCTTGCCCTACTTCGAAACTATCATCTAATATATATATTCCATTTGAATACTTCTCTGGTACTACCGACTTATCAAAGCCTAGTTCTTGTAATGAACAAAGCATACCATTAGAAGTTTCTCCTCTTAATTTACCTTTTTTAATAACAGTTCCATCAAAAATTTTGCCTCCTGCTAATACAACAGGTACTAAATCATTTTCACTACAGTTTTTTGCACCAGTTACTATTTGTAAAGTTTCTTTACCTATATCTACTTGCATAACAAGTAATTTATCAGCATCTTTGTGCTTTTCAATTTTTTTAATTTTTCCTACAACAATATTTTCTAATCTATCAGAAAAATTAGTCACTTCTTCAGTATTTGAACCACTCATAATTAAGTGATCTTCTAAAGTTTGAATATTCTCTTTTTTAATATCTACATAATCATCTAACCAATTTATAGGTACTAACATTTGCCCTCCTTAATTAAAATTGACTTAAAAATCTAATATCATTTTCAAATAAAACTCTTATATCATCTATTTCATATTTTAACATTGTTATACGGTCAATACCCATACCAAATGCAAATCCACTATATTTATCTGGATCAATTCCACATTCACTTAATACATTTGGATGTACCATTCCACAACCTAATATTTCAATCCATCCGTTTCCACTACAAAATTTACAACCTTCACCACCGCACTTAAAGCAAGTTACATCTACCTCAGCACTTGGTTCTGTAAATGGGAAATCATGTGGTCTAAATTTAGTTTGTGTATCTTCACCAAATACTCTTTTAGCTACTAAGTCAAGAGTTCCTTTTAAATCTGCCATAGTTATATCTTTATCTATTACTAAACCTTCTATTTGATGAAACATTGGAGAATGTGTTGCATCAATTTCATCAAATCTAAAACATCTTCCTGGTGATACAATTTTTATTGGTGGTTCAGATTTTTTCATTGTACGAATTTGTACAGGTGATGTTTGAGTTCTTAAAACTAATTCATCATTTATATAGAAAGTATCAGATTTTGATCTTGAAGGATGATTCTCAGGTGAATTTAAAGCATCAAAGTTATTATAAACTGTTTCAACCTCAGGACCTTCTGCTATCTTAAAACCCATTCCTATAAAAATATCATTTAATTCATCTATAACTTTCATAATTGGATGTGGATGACCAATATTTTGTCTTTGTCCTGGTATAGTAACATCAATTTCTTCATTTTCTAATCTTTCTTTTAAAAGTCTTTCTTTAATCTTTTTCTTTATTTCTTCAATTTTTGATTCAATTTTATTTGAAGTAATATTTGCTTTTTTACCAATAATTGGTTTCATCTCATTAGGTAAAGACCCCATATTCTTTAAAATCTTTGTGACTTTACCTTTTTTACCTAAATATTTTACTCTTAATTTTTCTAAACTTTTCAAATCTTTTATCTTTTTCAGTTCATTCATTGCATTTTCTAAAATCTTATCTAATTTTTTTTCCACTTAATACTCCTTTCATTTTTTTAAATAAAAAAACTCCATCCCAAAGGGACGAAGTTAATCCGCGTTACCACCCAAATAGTCAAAAGACCACTTTAAACAAAATAACGATTGTTAATCGATAATGTCTTATCAACACTATAGCTTCAAAGTGAACTTCATAAAATAATTGTTAGGATTTCCCAGCTAACATCCTTCTCTAAAAAACAATTGATTTTATTACTTTCTTTTTCTAAGCTTTTAATAATTTAATTTAGTATATCATATATTTTTTTAAGACTCAATTACTTCTTTAATTTTATACATTATAATGCCTGATGCTATTGCAACATTAAGACTCTCAGCACTTCCAGTTATTGGAATATAAACTGATTGGTCTTTTAAACCTAATATGTCTTTTTCAATGCCATTTCCTTCATTACCAACAACTAATACAGATTTTTCATTATAATCTATTTCATTATAAGAGCTATTAGAATCTAAATCAGTTACTACAACCTTATAATCAGCATCTTTTAATCTTTTTAAAGTATCAACTGAATTTTTAACAAAGTGAATATTCATATTTACAATAGAACCCATAGTAGCTCTAACTACCTTTTGATTATATGGATCTACAGTACCTTTAGATATAAAAACATCTTTAAAACCAGCTGCATCAGCTGTTCTTATAATAGTTCCTAAGTTTCCTGGGTCTTGAATTCTATCAATAAATAAACACTGATTGTTTAAATCTTTTACTTTATATGAATCTATTACTGAATTCATTTCTATAACAGCTATAACCCCTTGAGTATTAACTGTATCAGATACTTTTTCAAATATATAATCTTCTACTTGAGCATAGTTAATATCTTTTTTATAAATATCTTTTACTAATGCTCTTCCACCGTTTACATCAAAAACATCTGTAGAAAATAATATATATTTAAAATTTACATCATTATCAATTGCGTGTTGAATCAATCTAACGCCTTCTAAAATATATAAACCTTCTTTATGTCTAGTTTTCTTTTTTGCTAATTTACGTATTAATTTTAATTTTTGATTATTAATTGACTCTATTATCATAATATTTAAGTCCTTTCAATTTTACTTAAATCATCATTATGACCTATAACTACTAATGTATCGTTTTCTTTTATGACATAATCTCCTAAAAGAGAAATATTTATATCATCTCCATGTTTAATAGCCATTACATTTATACCATAACTTGATCGCATATCAATTTCTTTTAAAGATTTCCCAACCCATTCATCTAATGCTAAAATTTCCATTACACTATATTCTGGAGCCAATTCAATAAAATCTAAAACATTTTTAGATACTAAATTTTTAGCTACTTTAATCCCCATTTCTCTTTCAGGAAAAACTACTCTATTAGCCCCAATTTTATAAAGAATTCTCGCATGTAATTCATTTTTTGCTTTTGAAATAATCTTTTTTAAACCTAGTTCTTTAACCATTAATGTAACTAATAAAGATGCTTGAATGTTTTCTCCTATAGTAACTATAGCAACATCGAAATTACTTATTCCAAGAGATTTAATTGTATTTTCATCTGTAGCATCAGCTTGAACTGCATATGTTACTTTTTCTGATATATTTTGTATTGTTTCTTCATTATTGTCAACTACCATTACTTCTTTATTTAATTCCATAAGTTTTTTTGCTACAGCAGAACCAAATCTACCACAGCCTATAATTACAAATTGATTATCCATAAACTTTAACTCCTTTTTTACATTTAGTAATTATATCATAAGATTTAGTGATTAACAAAAAATTATAAAATTAATTT
>JBNJDJ010000128.1:0-3567 GCA_051744845.1 Bacillota bacterium | reverse complement strand
AATTATTTGTCACACAAAGATTATCAAAACCATGTTATTAAATACTTAAATAAGTTATATTTAGGTGGTTTATTAACCCTGCTGAGTAAAGATTGGATCCATATCTACAAATTATGGATTACTGACATTTCTGGTGTCTATAATTTACTTATTGATTCTTATTCATCTAAAGGTCCTTGTGATTATAATCCTGTTAATATGCTAAGAGCTTATTTACTCTTTTTATTTGCAAAACCAACTATTGGAATTACTAAATGGGTTGATGAACTCCGAAGAGTACCACTTTATGCAATCATTTGTGGCTTTAAACCTAATAAAACGCCATCTGTTGGAACTTTCTATGACTTCTTTGATAGACTATGGCTTGGACAAAAAGATAATGCTCACGGACATGTTAAGCCTAAAAAGCGTAAAAAATCTAAAAAGAAGAAACCTAAAAAAGGTAAAAAAGCTCCTGTTAAGAAAAAAGGGCGTGTTCAACGATTAATTGATAGAGCTCTAAATTATGGAACTTACAAAACTGATAAAGATACTGATAGATTATTTGACCTTTTGCAGTCTCAATTCCGTAAACTTAAGCTTCTCTAGGACTTCTTGGTGACTTAAATAATCTATCTATATCTGGTGATGCATTCCTGTTGAAACTTGCTCATATATCCGAAAAAAGAAAATTTCTGATGATGAAGATAAAAAATATTTCTTTTATCAACAACCTGATATTGATACTGGTTGGTAAGTTTATGAGCTAAATACTTCAACGGTTATGATTTATATATGCTTACAGCTTGTGATAGCGAATATGACTTACCAATCTATCCTAAGTTAAATAAAGCTTCTATGCATGATTCTGTTGGTTTTTTATTAAATCTTAAAGAGTTTCTATATCGATTTGATATTTCACCTATGCAAAAAATTCTATTAGATTCTGCACATGATGCTAAAGCTATTTACAAATTACTAAATGAGCACGATATTGAACCTTTTATTGATTTAAATAAAAGATCTAAAATCATAATTGAAGGTAAATCAGATATAACTATTTCTGATAAAGGTACTCCTATTTGTAGACGCGGTATAAAGATGCGTCCTAACGGTTTTGACCATACCAATAATCGAATAAAATGGCGTTGTGGTAAATCTAAAGGAACTAATATTGATTGCCCTAATCCTTGCTCCACAGCTAAGTACGGTCGTAATTTCCAAACTAATCCTAAAGATGATTTAAGAATATATACTAAGACACCTAGGGATTCTAAAAAATGGAAAAACACTTATAAAAATAGAACTTCAAGTGAACGTACTAACAAGCGCCAAAAAGTTGATTACCATTTTGAAGCTGGTATACATCGACCAACTAAAATGTGGTATATTCGACTATATTCAATTAGATGAATTAGCATATAGATGCTTGGTATAATCATTTTGAAGATACATTAAATTTAAAACATTTAGTATCTTAATTTTTTCTACAATTTAATAATCAACCAAAATTTTAAAAAAAAATTTGATTTTGGTATTTTGTCATGCAAATTTTTATGTTTTATTGAATCGATGCATAATATTCACAAATTTGTATATTTATTATCGTATATTTGATTATTTCTACATTTTACTCTGAGAGTCTATTATATTCCTAATCTGAATTTTTTAACTCTACTATCATTAGTTCCTAAAGGGTACTCATATTTTTGAATAGTATCAATAGTAGGATATATCAAACTTATCTGTCTTAATCCATTAATAAATTTATTATCACTGTTAAATTCTTCATCTTCTAAATTATGCCCATATAATATATAATCTGCATTTTTTATCATATCTTTTTTGTTTTTTATTACTTTAATTTTATGAGTTAATAAAAATTTTTTATTATAAATTTTTAGAGTCTTAAATTCTTTATATATACTAGCATCTTTAAAAGTATCTTTTAAAATTTTATAGTCATCATGATTTCCAGTTATTATTATCAAATTACTTTTAAATTTTTTTTCTATTGGTTCTAAAAACTTTTTAACACATTTTTTATAAATCTTTTTCTTATTAGGATATAATTCTAACTTAATATCATCTGCTAAATCTCCTGTATGTATTATATAGTCAGGTTCAACTTTGTTTATAAATTTTTTTATACCTTTAAATGAAATATTTGGTGTATCACTAATATGCAAAATCTTTTTACCTTTTTTTATGTTTTCTTTTTCAAAATAGATATCTCCTAAAAATTTATTTATTAAATATTTAATAAAAAACAAAAAATCACACCTTTCTATATTTAAAACAAATATGTTTAAAAACATATATTTTAGTGTATATATTAAGTAAGATAACTTTTGAAGGGAGGAAATAATGATTCAAGAAGTTTCAAATATTTCCAAATTAAGCTATAAATTAAAAACTAAAATATATAATTTTTTTAAAAATAATAAAATTTCTCCTATTATAATCTTTGAAAATATAGATAAAAAAAATACTAAATTAGTAATGATTATAAGTAAAAATTATATGTATTTATTAAAAGAATCTAATAATAAAATTACTGAATATAAAATCAATTTTCAAGATATTTATATGTTAAATATAACAATAAAAAACGATCACTCAATTTTTAAAATTTCATCTAAATATTTTCATGAAAATATTTTCTTTGATTATAAAAAGGATAAATTGATTTTTCAATTAATCCAAAAAATCCGTTTTTTTAAAAAACGTAAAACAACACCGTTAGATAAATTTAATAATTTAAATCATCTTAAAAATAAAAACCTAAAGTTATATAATTTTTCAAAATATGCATTATCCACTAATAATGAAATCATTGATTTAATATATCAAAAAAGCGATAGAAAACTTAATATAAATAGCTTTGTAAGTATCTTAACAAATAATGAATTGTTGTTTATTAAAGAACTTGACTATAATGAAATGCCTAAAAAGAGCATTTTAGGAGGAAATTGGTCATATATTTTTCTAAATTCAATAAAAAAAATTAAATTAAATAATAAAAGTAAAGATTTAACTTTTGATTTTAAAATTGTTTTGAAAAATAACTATACTTTTAAAACTAAATGTTCTAAAAATATAATTAAATCTTTTAAGAAATTTAATAATAAAATTAAATAATGTTATATTTATATATCCAACTAACAAATAAAAGTAAAATAATTACTAATATTATTGGTCCTATTATTTTTAAATACTTAGGATCAATTTCCCTTTTTTTAGAACTTTTAAATAATCTTTTTTTCTTCTTAAATTCCCTATAAAATTCTCTTGATAAGTTTTCATTATAATGTGCTTTAACAATTTCTTTTGCTACTTTTTCATAAATATATGGAACTTCTAAATTTTCATTACCTTTTCTACAAGGTATATCTTTTAAATAAAACATCTTTAAAAATAAATCTTTATCTTCTTTTTTAACATTTTCAATTTTTACCCAACTATATCTCTTTTTTATATTATTCATATTTCGTCGAGTAGATACTCGACTTCACCTCCCTATTTCTATAACTCCAGTTTATATTATATGAAGGTGTAATCAAATACCCCTCACAGAACTCAACGTGC
>JBNJDJ010000127.1:0-3568 GCA_051744845.1 Bacillota bacterium | reverse complement strand
TATGGAGGATAATTTATGAAAATAGGTGAATTTGCTAAAAAATATGGTGTAAAAAAACATACAATAAGATATTATATGAAATTAAATTTATTAATACCTCAAAAACAAGGAGCTCAGTATAATTTCGATAAATCTTGTGAAAAAGATTTAGAAGAAATATTGAAATTGAAGAAAATGGATTTTTCTTTAAAAGAAATTAAAGAAATTCTAAATTTTATAAGATTAGCTAAAAATACAAAATATATGAAAAATAAGTATTATAAAGACTTATATAAGGACAAATTAGATGAAATAACTGAAGATATTAAATACTTAGAAAATGCAAAAAAGTTAATTTCTAAAAATTTAAAAGAAATTAATGAGAAAATGAAAAGTAATAATAAAAAAATAGGAGTAGATCTTTCAATTTTATCACTTATTGAATGTCCTGAGTGTAAAAAGAATTTAAAAGTTTTTGCTAAGAATGTAATAGATAATCAAATAATTGAAGGAAAACTAAAATGTGAATGTGGATTTGATTTATCAATTAAAGATGGAATAATATATATGCCAGGTTATAAAAAAGAAAAAATTGGATTAGATGATAATTTTATTGAAGATTATATTTTACAGACAGAAGAAGAATATATTGATGAAATGTATGAAACATTAGAATGGGCATCAAAACAAACTAATACTTTTGAAAAAGACGAAAAAATAATTTTAGAAATTGGTACAGGTTCTGGAGTATTTTTAAGACATATAAATGAAAAAATATCTGAAAGTTCAATATATATATGTACAGATATCTTCCCAGAATATTTAGAGTATACTAAAAAGTTATTAGAAGAAGCAAATTCAAATATTACTGTTTTATTTATAGCTACCAATCTGCCTGATTTACCTTTAAAAAATAATATAATAGATTTAGTTATTGATTATGCAGGAACTTCTAATTTTTGTTTTGAAGATAAAAGATTTTTACCTGACTATATGCAAAATTATTTTAAAAGTGAACACGAATACTTAGCTACATTTATCACATATCCTAGATTTGGTCCTAATAATATTGTAAAAAAAGAATTTAGAAAGAATTTTATATCTAAAAATATTAAAAGGAAAATAGAAGATATAGGTTATTATGTTAAGTCAGAACATAAAAGTCCTAAAATTAAAATAACTGAAGAAATGAGTCCATATGAAACATATGCTCAACCAGGAGATAAAGTTAATTCTTATCAAGTTTATGCTAAGAAAATTTCACAAAAATTTTGAATTTAATAAAAGCTAAAGTATACTTTATGTTTTGATTAAAATTTCGTAAAAAAGAGTTAAAATAGGTCTTGACGTATAGTTAACTTGTAGCATTATACTTTAATTAAGTTAAAGGTAAAAGAAAAAGGAGGAAGTATAATGTTATATAATTTAAAAAATAAATTAAAAAACAACTTTAAAAGTAATGGGGTTTACAATTATAAAAAAAATGCAGAAATAAATCTTAAAAAAGCAAGTCAATCTTATGAAGAAATATTTATAACAAGTTTCTTTTTATAAACTTTAAATTAAAAAAAGAAGAAAGTTAGAAAGTAAAAAATTAAGCAACCATTTGCAAAAATGATTGCTTTTTTTATAAAAAAATTCCTTTGAATTAATATTAATCCAAAGGAATTTAAATAATTTATATATTAAAAGGAATTTTGAAAACATTAAGCAGAAGTTCTTCTGTCTTTCATATAATTACTTCCATCCATTTTTTTAACTATTTTTTTGACTTCAGAAGCTTTATCTCCAATTTCTAAATGATTATTTATTTCTAAATTTTCATTAGAAATTATTGCTATAGAAAGACTTGAAATCGGTATTTTTGACAATTCCTTTTGTCGATTAGTTGTATATATGTAACCGCGCATATAGTCTTTAGTATTATAGAATTCATTTAGATTATTTTCAAATTTATTTATAATTTTTTCTGAAATTTTTTCATCAAATTCAGGTTTAGTAATGACAATAAAATCATCACCACCTACATGACCAATAAATGCATTTTTATCTATATTTTTAGATGAAACTTTTAAAACATTGGCAGTGTAACGTATTAAATCATCTCCTTTTTGGTATCCATAAGTATCATTGTATGCTTTAAAATTATCTAAATCAATATATAGTACTGAAAAAAGAATGTCACTTGTTACTCTTTTTAGTAGTTCTTTATTTATTGATAAATTACCTGGAAGACCAGTTAATGGATTTGCATTTTTAGCCTCTAAAATTTTTTGTCTAGATACTTCTAGTAGTAAATCTTTTATAGAAACAGTAGAAAAATATAAATTATCTTTTGTAATTATAATTTCATCATATATCTTTTCGTGAGATCTTTGCATAGTAAGTTTTGAGACTTTAGATAAGGATTCATTATAATCTACAATTAATGGGTTATGATCCATAACTTTTTCAATACATCTATCCATATAAAGGTTAAAACCAAAACGAGTACCTAATTGGAAAAATATTTTATCTCTCATAACTAGTCCAATAGGTTTTTTATCATCTAAAACTACAATACTTTGCAAGTCTTTATCATTTTTAAAATAAGAAACTACTTTTTTTGTTTTGCAATTTTTTTGTACTTTTAATGTATTTTTCTCATGTGGAATTTTACCAATATTATAATTTATCATTATCCCCACCTAATTCTACTAAATATATCATTCAATATAATATCCAATTATTATTATATCAGAAATTTAAAAGAATATAGTTAAATTTTTGTTAAAAGAAACATTACATTTTCTTTACTAAAAGTTAACTCAAATTCAATATATAAAATGGTAATTTTTATTATCATGTTATTGAGGACTGGTGAAAAGATGAGTAAAAAACTTTTAAACATAATTAAAAATAAACAAATAGTTAATAGACAACAAAAAATTATGAACATTCAAAGAAATTCAGTAGTTGGCTATGAATCTCTTAATAGAGGTCCTAAAAATTCAATTTATTCTAACCCTTTGGTATTAATTAATGATGCAAAGGCTAATGGACTTTTGTGGGAATTTGAAAAAGTAGCAAGATATAGAACTTTTCAAAATATTTCTCATATTAGAAAAGGTCAAAAAATATTTATAAATGTTGAACCAGATTTAGTTAAATCACCTGATTTTTCAACAGGTTATACAATGGATTTAGTTAAAAAAGCAGGTTTTAAATCTAAAGATATAGTATTTGAAATTACTGAAAGAGCAGCTATAAGTGACTTTGATAAATTTATAAAAATTATTAATCATTATAGAAAACAAAATTATCTAATTGCAGTAGATGATGTAGGAACAGGTTATTCTGGAATGTCAAAGATAATAAGATTAGAACCAGATATTATTAAATTAGATATTGAATTAATAAAAAATATTCACAAAAACAAATATAAAAAGGCAATAGTAAAAGGTTTTAAAACAATTTCCGATGAACTAGATATTATGGTGATAGCAGAAGGAATTGAAAAAAAAGAAGAGCTAGAAACTTTACGAAAAATAGGTATAAAGCATGGTCAAGGTTATTATCTACATAGACCTCAAAGATTTAATGATTTAAT
>JBNJDJ010000126.1:0-3737 GCA_051744845.1 Bacillota bacterium | reverse complement strand
CTTTAATTTATCTTTTTAATAAAAAATCAATTTCATCTTTCAATTGATTAATAGATTGATCTATTGATTCATTTTTCCTTTTAGTAATTAAAAATAAGAGTTTCCCGTGAATAGAGCTCGCAATTAGATCATGTAACATTTTAACATCTTTATTTTTAATAATTTTTCTTTTTTTACCTTCTTTTAAATGTTTTAAAAAAACACTCTCCATTTCTAAATTATTCTCATTCATAATGTCAATAGGATATTTTTTAAGATTTTCTAAAAAAACTAATCTAAAAATCACAGGTCTTTTAGCAAAATATCTAAAATATGTTTCATTATATTTATTAATTTCTTCAAACCAAGACAAATTTTTTGTATCTGTATTTTTAACTAACTTAAAACATTCCTTTAAATAATCAAAAGCACAATAAGATAATAATTCTTTTAAATCTTTAAAATAATTATATATTGTTGCATATGAATAACCAGAAATTTTTCCTATTTTTCTTGCACTTACTTTATCTATACCTTCTTTTTCAATTATCTCTTTTGTTGATTCAATAAAACATCTAAATATTCGTTTTTCTTTTTTACTTAATTCCTTCATTTTTTTCTCCTATCATTCGATTAACAATGTTAATATATAATATTTTTTCAATTTTGTCAAAAAAAAAAACTGATTATTTAAAATAACCAGCTTAATTATTTAAATGTTTAAATTTAATTTAGCTTTTAAACTTTTTATATTTTTTTCTATTTCTTCAATAGTTTCACAATTTAGAATTTGTTGAGAATAATTTTTCATATCTTCATAACTTAAATTATTAATTAAATATCTAGATTTCAAAATATTTATCGAACTCATTGAAAACTCATCAAGTCCCATACCTAATAAAATAGGTATTATATCTGGATTCCCTGCAACTTCTCCACACATGCCAACCCATATGTCATTTTCATGACCATTTTTTATAACCATGTTTATTAATCTTAAAACTGCAGGATTAAGTGGATTATATAAATCTTTTAAATTTTCATTCATTCTATCTACTGCTACAGTATATTGTATTAAATCATTTGTACCTATGCTGAAAAAATCTACGTATTTAGCTAAAATATCAGAAATAATTGCAGCTGATGGGACTTCAATCATCATTCCAATTTCTAAATTATTATCAAATTCGATATTTTCTTTAATCAATTCTTTTTTAACATTTTCTACAATTCTTTTGGCTTTTTTCAATTCTTCCAAATTAGAAATCATTGGAAACATTATTTTTATATTACCATATCCACTTGCTCTTAAAATTGCTCTTAGTTGTGTTTTAAATAAATCTTTTTTATCTAAACACATCCTTATTGCTCTATATCCTAAAAATGGATTCATCTCTTTAGGAAAATCAAAATATGGCAATTCTTTATCGCCACCTATATCCATTGTTCTTATAATTATAGGTTTATTTTCCATTTTTAAAGCAACTTTTTTATAAATATCAAATTGTTCTTCTTCAGTTGGAAAATCAGAACTGTTCATATATAAAAATTCTGTTCTAAATAATCCAATACCTTCACTACCGTATTTAATACATCCTTCTACATCTTTAAAAGTTCCAATATTTGAAGCCAATTCAATTGATTTACCATCTTTAGTTTTAGTTATTTTAGATTTATATTCTTTTAATTTAATTCTAATTTTTTTAATTTCTCTTTTTTTAATTTATATTCATTAATTTCTTCTTTCGTAGGATTAACTAAAATTTTACCTGTTGAAGCATCTATAATTATCTTTTGATCATTTCTTATATTATTAATAATATTTTTCACACCTACAATAGCAGGTAATTCTAATGATTTTGCCATAATTGCAGTATGAGATGTTTTTCCTCCAGTTTCAGTAATAAAACCTTTCACCTTATTTAAATCTAATTTTGCAGTATCTGATGGAGTTAATTCTTTAGAAACAATTATTTGATTTTCTTTTTCTAAATTAACTATTTCTTGATAATTAAATATTTTTTTAAGTAATCTTTCTTTTATATCTTTTATATCAAGTGCTCTTTGTTTTAAGTATTCATTATCCATATTTTCAAACATTTTTATATATTCATTAGAAACTTTATTTAAACAAAAAGCAATATTTTTATTAGAAGTTTCAATTTCATCTATTATTTTATCAATAAATTCTGGATCTTTTAAAATCATTAAATGTGCTTGAAAAATTTCTGCTTCATCTTTTCCTGAATTTTTAATCATTTTTTTATATAATTTTTCAGTGTCTTTTTTACATATTTCTATAACATCTTTAAATTCTTTTTTTGCTACTTTTACCGAATCAACTAATTCGTTTGTAATTTCGTATTCAAAAGGTTTTTTAATTACAATATTTCCAATAGCAATTCCTGGAGACACTCCATATCCTTCAAAATCCATATTTTACTCCTTAAATCCACTATTTATTAATTCATATATTGCTTCTTTAGCATCTTTTTCATCTTCACCATTAATTTCAAACTCTATATTTTCACCTTTAGTAGCACCCATGCTTAAAATACTCATCATACTTTTAGCATTATATTCATTTCCATTATTTATTATTTTCACATCAGAACTAAAAGATTGAACACATTTAATTAATAAACTAGCTGGTCTTGCATGTAAACCAGTGTCATTTTTTAATTTTACACTTAATTTTGTCATATTTCCTCCTCAAAATAAAAAGGGAGAAATACTCCCTTTTTTATTAATCTACTGTTGGCTTAATAAATGAAATAATACCTGCAGTTACTATCATGCCTACTATAATAGAAACTATATATAATCCTATGTTACTTACAGCATTTGGTAAAGGAACAACAAATAATCCACCATGAGGTACAGCTATCCCAATATTAAAAGCCATAGTCATAGCACCTGTAATTGCTGAACCGGCCATAATTGAAGGAATAACTCTAATTGGGTCGGCTGCTGCAAAAGGAATAGCTCCTTCAGTAATAAAAGATGCTCCTAAAGCCCAAGCTGCTTTCCCTGCTTCTCTTTCTTGTAGTGTAAACTTATTTTTAGCTATTGTAGTAGCCAAAGCTAGACCTAAAGGTGGAACCATACCTGCTGCCATTACTGCTGCCATAACTGATGAAGTTTCTCCAGCACCTAAAGTACTAAGTGTTCCTACTCCAAAAGTATATGCTGCTTTATTAACTGGTCCTCCCATATCGAAGGCCATCATTAATCCTATAATCAATCCTAAAATAATAGCATTACTATCACTCATACTAGTCAACCAATTGCTTAACCCAGTATTTATTGAACTCATTGGTTTGCCAATTACATATATCATTAACAAACCAACTATTAAAGTCGATAATAATGGTAAAATTAATACAGGCATCAATCCAGATAATGACTTAGGTAATTTAATTGTTTTTATTAGAAGTTGAACTGTATAGCCTGCAATAAACCCAGCTAATATGCCTCCTAAAAAACCTGCTCCAGTTGAACTAGCAATCATTCCACCTATCATTCCAGGTACTAATCCAGGTCTATCTGCAATTGAAAATGCAATATAACCTGCTAATACTGGAATCATTAATGCAAATGCATTTCCGCTACCGATCTCCATTAAAGCAGAAGCTAATGTTCCTTCTTCTTTAAAAGCTTCTATCCCAAAGAAAAATGATAAGGCAATTAAAATACCACCAGCAACTACAAAAGGAATCATATGCGAAACACCAGTCATTAAATGTTTATAAACTCCT
>JBNJDJ010000125.1:0-3753 GCA_051744845.1 Bacillota bacterium | reverse complement strand
AATATATTAAATATATTGAAGAATCTAAATATATAATACGTAAACTGAGATAGAAAGGAAAAAGATGGATAAGAAAAAAATACCTGAATTAAATGATAAACAAAATTTTTTAGGAAAGTGGTCTGATTTTTTTATTAATAGACATAGGATTGTTTTTTTAATAATTCTTATTATATTAATATGGGGAATTAGCTCGTATTTTCAACTTCCTAGAGAAGTTCAGCCAGAAATAGTTATTCCTTACGGAATGGTAACTACTCAATATAATGGTGCATCTCCTAAAGAGGTTGAATCTCTAGTAACAGATGAAATTGAGTCAGCAATTGATGATATTGATCAAGTGAAAAGTATAGCTAGTAGATCTAGTTATGGTGTATCCTTTGTTTCAGCAGAGTTTGAAATGGATGCAGATATGGATGATATGTTAAATAAAATGCGTACCAAAATTTCAGATATATCAGATAAATTACCTGATAATGCAAATAGCCCTATAATTTCTGATTTTGATAGTAATAATACTCCTATAATGATAATAAATATTAGTGGAGATTATTCTTTAGATATTTTGAAAAATAATGCTGAAGATTTGAAAAAAGAGCTTAAAAAAATAGATAATATTTCGTCTATTGATATAATTGGTGGTGTAAAAAAAGAAATAAAGATAGCTGTAGATCCATTAAAATTATCTACTTATAATTTAAAGTTAAGTGATATTGAAAATGCTTTAAAAAGTTCACATTTAAATTACCCAGGAGGGAATTTAACTTTAGATAAAAAGAATTACAATATTCGTACTGTTGGAGAATTTAAAACAATAAAAGCATTAGAAGATGTTGTTTTAAAAAATAGTGATGGTGTAGCATTAAAAATTAAAGATGTTGCAACTTTAATAGATGGTTTTGAAGAAATAAATTCTTATTCTAGGTTATCGAAAAATTTAGATACAGATAAACCTGTTATGCAAAATTCCATTGCATTATCTATTAAGAAAAAAGATGATGGCGATATCACTAAAATAAGTACAGCTATTAAGGACAAAATAAATAATGATAACATTTTACCTAAGGATATAAATATAAATATAAGTGGAGATTTAGCTAAATATGTTGAAGATCAACTAGGTACAGTTATTAATAATTCAAAAGCAGGTTTGTTTTTGGTTATTATTGTATTATATTTATTTATAGGCTTTAGAGAATCTTTGATAGTTTCATTTGTTATTCCTTTATCAATTTTTATTGCAATAGGTTTTATGGATGTAGTAGATATTACATTTAATACAATATCTTTATTTGCATTAATTTTAGCAATAGGTATGCTCGTAGATAATGGGATAGTTATTATGGAAAATGTTGATAGACTCAGGCTTTTAGGCCTAGATTCAAAACTAGCAGCTCAAACTGGAACTAACCAAATTGCACCAGCTATTATGGCATCAACTTTGACGACTATAGCTGCATTTTTCCCAATTGCTTTAACACCAGGAATAATGGGAGAATATATAAAACAAATTCCTATTACAGTTATATTTACTTTAGTTGCTTCTTTTATGGTTGCAATAACGATAACACCAACTTTATCAGCATATTTACTTAAAAAACATCCAATAGTAGATAAAGTCAAAAATAAGAAAAAGAATTGGATGAAATATGTACCAGTTACTTTTGTTTTTATATTAGCTTTATATGCCTTTAAAGATCAAGATACAGGAATAGGTTTTTTATCTATATTCTTTGCTACTATATTTTCTATAGCTATGATTTTAAAAATAAATTATACCAAACCTTTAGGTGAAAAAGATCATTTTATTATTGAAAAATATGGAGAAATTTTAAGATCAATTTTAAAAGAAAGGAAGAAAAAATTATTAGTCGTAGGTTTAGCATTTTTATTATTTGTTACCAGTTTAAGTTTAATACCTTTAGGAATTTTAAAAGTTGAGATGTTTACAGAAGAAGATTATGATAGATTATATGTAAATATAGAAACTCCTAAAGGAGCAACTTTAGAGCAGACTAAAGATATAACTTTAGAAGTTGAGAAGCATTTATTTAAAGTTAATGGAATAGAAACTTTTGTTTCCAATATTGGAAAAACTGGTGCAGATTCTTTTGAAGATTTTTCGGCTCCTAATGCTAATACACCTAATAAAGCTCAAATTATTATTGACCTTAAAGAACAGAAAGATAGGGACCTTACTTCAATGACAATTGCTGACGATTTAAGAAAAGTTGTTAAAAAGATTCCTGGAGCTGATATAGAAATAGAAGAGCTACAAAATGGTCCACCTAAAACTACTCCGGTAAATATTAGAATAATTGGCAATAACTTAGAAGAATTAAAAAATGTTGCAAGTGATTTTACGGAAATTTTAAAAAATATCGAAGGAACTGAAGGTGTTGAAAATAGTGTTTCTAAAGGCTATCCTGAATTACAAGTTGTTGTGGATAAAGTAAAAGCTTCTCAATATAATTTAACAGAATATGATATTGCTAAGCAAATTAGAGATAATATTTATGGAATTCAAGCTACAACTTTTAAACAAAATCAAAAAGAATTTGATGTTATTGTTAAAATTTCAAAAAATGAATTTAAATCTATTAAAGATTTAAATAAAATACATTTTTATAATAGATTAGGTCAAAAAATTAGTTTTAATCAAGTAGCTGAGCTTAAAGAAACATATGGATATACTACGATAGTTCATGAAGATTTAAATAGACAAGTTACAGTTTCAAGTAATTTAAAACCTAATAAAACATCAAAGGAAATTATCCAAAAGTTTGATCAGAAAATAAAAGATTATAACTTAGATAAAAATATTGAATATAAATTTGGCGGTGAAACAGAAGAAATAAATGAGAATTATACACAAATGTTTTTAAATATGATAATTGCTGCTATTTTAGTTTTTCTAATATTAGCTATTCAGTTCAATTCATTATCTCAGCCTTTTATCATTTTATTAACAGTTCCACTTTCATTAATAGGAGTTATGTTTGGATTGACGATTACAGGTAATAAATTTACATTTGTTGCTTTTGTAGGAGTAGTTTCTTTGGTAGGAATTGCTGTAAATGATGCTATTGTTTTAGTTGATTATATAAATTATTTGAGAAAGAATGGGTATAGTTTAAATGAAGCAATAGTAAAGACAGGAAAGACACGTTTTTTACCTGTTTTAGCTACTACTATTACGACTGCAGGAGGAATTTTACCTATAACATTAAAACAACCATTTTTTAGTCCATTAGGATATTCAATTATTTTTGGACTTTCTATGGCAACTGTTTTAACATTAGTAATTATTCCTATAATGTATGCATTATTAACAAGTTTGAAATATAAATTTAAAAATAAAAGAAAAAAGGTGATAAGTAATGAAAGTTAAGAAGATATTAATTGTTTTATTAATTCCTATAATTTTAGCTAGTTGTAGTGATAAAGATGTTAAAAAAAATGATGATAAAGTTCAAAATGATTATAGTCATGTAAAGGTAAAAAACATTGAAAAAAAATCTTTTAATAAAACTATTGATTTAGTTGGTCAGACTGAAGCTTATAAAAAGATAACTATATCAAGTGATTTAAATGAAAAAGTAATTAAGAATAATATTTCAGTTGGAGATGTAGTCAAAAAAGATGATATATTATTTAAATTTGATAAAACTAATTATCAATTAAACTACGATAGCGCTAAAAACACTTATGAAAACAGCTTAATTGAATTGAAAAAAATTAATGATATTGAAA
>JBNJDJ010000124.1:0-3761 GCA_051744845.1 Bacillota bacterium | reverse complement strand
ATAAGAAAACTACTTTTATACATTAATCTCAAAATCGATTCCAAACTTTTTTAACAACTATTACAATAATTGCAATATATAAAACATTAAAACCTAATAGCATAAGAATTTTAAATAAAGAACCTAAATAAAATTTGATTTCAGGTATTAATCCCATATAAGTAACTTCCTCATTACTATTGTATTAATATAATTTATTATAGCATATTTTACAAATAAGTAAAGTTTTAGTGTCTCCGTAATACCGTAAAGTTACGAAAAGAAAACCTATATTTCCAACGGATATATCCTTAATGAAGGCATTATATTTAGCAACAAAAAATTCAACTCAGAAATGGACATATCGTATAAAAAATTGGGATAAAATAAAAAATGAGTTAATCATCATGCATTAAAACACGACTGACTAAACTCATTTAAATAATCATTTAATTTTAAATTGATTTCATTTTACACAGATTATCTTAATATCTCATTATTTCTTATCTTTACCTTTATTATTACCATTAGATGCATTAGAGTTATTTTCTTTTAACTTAGAGTCCTTATCTCTATTACCATTATTATTATTTTTTTCTTTCTTACTATTTGGATTAACTTTTTCCTTTTTATTATTAATTTTTTCTTTATCTCTTAGTTTATCAACATTTTTATTTGTTTTGTCTTTTTTATCTAACTTTTCTTTATTTATATTATTACCATTTTCAAACTTATCTTTTTTTTCACTTTTATCTTTCTTTTCAATTTTATTTTCTTTTTTATTATCTTGTTTTTCTTTAATTTTATCCTTTTTATTATTTTTTTGTTTCTGATAAACTTTAAAACTTTTGTCTTTTTTAATCTTTTCTTTTACTTCCATTAAATCATTTGAATTTTCTTTTATCTTTTTATTTAAAGTTGCCCTACCTATTGTAGTATTTTCTTCTTTAGACTTTTCAAAACTTTTATCATCAGATTTAACTATAGCAACTTCATATTTTTTTTCTTTACTTTTAAATATTTCATCAAAATCTTTAATAAGCTTTTCTTCACTAGTTTTATCTTCATCTTCTAAATAATAAGAAAGTAATACAAAATCTCTATCTTCATTTAATATTCCTTTATCTTCTGTTTCATTTATAATATTTTCAATTACAACTTTAGCATCTTTACCTATCCATTTCTTTTTTATAATAGAGTCTCCATCATCATTTAATGCTTTAATATCTAATGTTTTTAAATTTTTATCAACTTCTAGTTGAATACTTGGATTTATATCTAAACTAATATATCCGTAAGTTTTATCTATATTCATAAGCGGTGGTATAAATAAAATTAAAAATAAAGCAGCAACTAAAAAGTATTTCTTAAATGGAATACTTTTAACAATATATTTATCTTCCTTAAAATAATATATATCTTTACCTATCTTTAAATTTTCTTTTTTCTTTATTTTTTCATACGCCATATCTTCATTTAATACAACAGCAAAATTTTCTTTTATCTCAACTACTTTACCTTTTTTCATCGCACTCACCGCCTAACTTTTCAATATAGTCTTTTAATTCATCTAGGTCATGTATATATACTAAAGCTAAACTTAAAATATAGTTTTTAGAATATTTTATAATCCTTTTAGATATATCTAAATCTCTAGATAACTTAGTTACTGGAAGTCTCTTTTTATTTTTTATCCAATCTATATATTCTTGATGTTTGTTTATCTCTTTTGCTATAAAAAAACATCTACATCTAGTTTGCTTATGACTTGGACTATTTTTAGAAAGAATTTCAAAATCTAGTCCAAAACTTTTTAAAATTTTCTTATATTTTTCAATTTCATAAGAAATACTTATCTTTTTGGGAATATCTAATACACTTTTTTCTTCATTTACATCTTTACTATCATCAACATCAATTTTTTTACCTTTAAGAAAATCTAAAATTCTAGATCTTATTATTATTTTAGCAAAAGTTAAAAATCCCCCTTTATTATAATCAAACTTATCAATAGCTTCATTAAAAGCTTCTAAGGCTACCATATATTCTTCGTCATTTTCAATTTCTATATATCTATTTAAAACTTCAGATGTAGTTTTTATAATAAAAGGGGTATAGTCTTTGATTAAGTTATTTCTTATTTTTTTATCATCATTTTCTTGTATCTTTAAAACCTTATTTTCTACTTTCAATGATATTTCCTCCTTTTAGACATTGTATCGCAAAAAGATACAACCTAAAAGAAATTAATTTTTAATCTAGGGCATTTTCAAAATCTTCAATAGCTTCCTCTAGTAAGTCTATAGCTTCTTGATGATCTTCATCACTTTCAAAATCTTTCTTTAAGATCATAATATTTGTTAATCTATTAATCAATACTTTTCTTTCATCTGTTGCCGATTCATCATAAACTTCATCTAATAAATCTTTAGCTTCATCTATTAAATCATTTAACTCTTCGTGGTATTCTTTAAAATCAGTAGTTAAGTCTAAATACTCTTCTTTAAATTCATTGTAATTTTTCAAAGTTATTTTCTTTTCATTAAGTATTTCTTCAATACTGTCTATTAAATCATTTATTTCTTCTGATTTTTCCTTATCAACTTCATCAGCTAAATCTTTTAAATTATCCCTATAATCTTCTAAATTACCAATATACTCTTCACCTACCATTTTTGATGATTTTAATTCATTAAATTTTTCTAAAACTTCTTCATATAGTTCATCTAAATTTTCATCTTCTGAGTCGTAGCTTGAAACTAATTGTGAAATTTCTAAAGCTTCTTGTTGAGAATACTCTCCTACACTTTTACCAAAATCATTTTCTAAAATAAATTCTCTAACCTTTTTTATTAAAGCTTCTATATCTTTTTCTTCTTCATCTAAATATTCTTTAGCCTGATTATAAAAAATATTATATTTTTCTTTACTAATTTCACCTAATTCAATATACAATTTAATCTCATCAATTAAATTCTTTAAATCCTCTTCTTCTGAGTCAATATCTTCTAATTTTTCTTTTAAATCTTTTAATTCATCTAAATAGTCTATATTTTCTCCAAATTGATCTTTTAAAATCCCGTATTTATTTTTTAGATTATTATAAAATCTATTTAACTCAGGTTCTTCTTTTGTTATTTCAGTATCTATTCTTTCAATTAAATTATTAATTGAATCTACAATTTCTAAATCTTCAAGCTCATTTTCTAAAATATACTCATTAACTTCATCAATTAATTCATTCATTTTTTCTTTACTAATATCTTCTTCTTCGTATTTTCTTAAACCTAAAGGTAACTTATCCTTTTTTTCTAAACCATACGGTAGCTTTTCTTTTTTCTCTAGTCCTGGTGGAAAACCTTCTTTATCTTTACCAGCAAAATCCGGTTTATTAGCAAAAACTTGTGTAGAAAATCCTAAAATTAAAAATGTTATAAATATAAAACTTAATATTTTTTTCATTATTTTGCCTCCTCGATAATACATTAAATTAATCTACTAACCTCTTTTCACTATACTATACGAGACCTTAAAAATTTTTGTGTACCTTTTTTTAATTTTTTTCAAAAAAATAAAAATCACTAGCTAAAAAACTAGTGAATAAAATTATTTTTATTAAAATAATATCCTTTTTATTTAATTTATTATTAGTTCTTCTTACTTATATTATAATAATTTTGTATTTCTAGTTATTCTTTTCTTTTTTTGCTATTTCTATAACATAATTTTACACTAAATTATGTCTTTATAAATAACATATTTTCTTCCTATCGTTAAAACTA
>JBNJDJ010000123.1:0-3812 GCA_051744845.1 Bacillota bacterium | reverse complement strand
ACTGCTGATACATATTTTTTTTCATTGATTTTTGAAAATTCAGGCATTAAAGATAAATTATACCATTTTTCCTTATATTTAAATTCAAAATTATGTGAATATTTAGAATTAAAAACCTTATCTATACTTTTTTCTAACCTCCTAGATAGGTAATTTGGAAAATCTAATTGTCTAGAAGTTTTTCCAATAAATTTATCTAAAGATAAATCTGTTATTTTTTTAGTTGCTGGATTTACATATAAATGTCTATAATTTTTATCAAAACGCATTATTATATCAGTTGAATACTCAGCCAAAGCTTTAAATCTTTTTTCACTTTCTTGAAGTTCTTTAGTCTTTTGCTTAACATTTTTCTTTAATGTTCTATTCCAAGTTATAATAGTAAATATAATTATTGTAATTATAAATAAAATTGAAAAAAGAATAATCCAAAAAAATTTATTTTCTAAAATAGATTTTTCTTCAAAGATCATCCATCTTTCTTTTATAACTTTTTTTTGATTTTCTGAAATTTTTGCTAATCCTTTATTTAAAATATCATTTAAAATAGGCATATCTTTGCGAGTAGCAATAGATAAATTCGATTCAAAAGAAGTTTCATTATTAAGTTTTAGATTTGAAATATTATCTCTATCTATAGCAGCTGAAGCTGACATAATTTCTACAATTAATGCATCTGCTTGATCAAAAGAGACTTCTCTTATTCCAGTTTTCGTATCTTTTACAGTTTCAAATTTCAAATCAGGATAATTTTTTTCTAAATATTCAATAATCGCATATCCTTCAATTACTAAAACTTTTAAATCCATATTTTCTAATTTTTCTAAAGTTAATTTTTTATCTATTGACTTTTTAGTAATGATAACATTCGGATTGTTGATATATGGTTTAGTAAAATTTAAATATTCACTTCTATCAGGTGTACGAGTTGCCGCTGTAATACCATAAAATTCTTTATTTTTTGCTCCTTTTAAAACTTTATCCCAAGTATCTACTTTTACCATCTTAAAATCTAAATTAAGTTTTTGTTCAAGTAATTTAAAATAATCTGCTGACATTCCAATATAATTACCAGATCTATCTAAAAATTCTACTGGTTCATAATTTGGTGTATAAGCAATAGTAACTTCTCCACTATGCTCTTTTATCCACTTTTTTTCTTCATTAGTTAATTTAACTTCTTTAGAATCATTAAAGTTAATTAATGTAGCTATAAAAACTACTAAAGAAATTATTATAAGAAGTATTAATAATGGCTTATAATATTTTTTATGCCTCATAAAAACACATCCTCTAATTTTAAAATATAGTTTAATTATACCATACAATTATACTAATGTTAAACTAAGTTAATTAAATAAATCGAATATTTTTTACCAATTGAATAATATTTTAAAACTTAGTTCTAGATATTCTATTAGGATCTATGAGTTACTTAAATAATATGAAAAAATTAGAAAAAGAAAATTTGAAGTAGATGCACTTAAAGAATTTCTAGGTATTAGCGGAAAATATAAAAGATTTTATGATTTTGAGAGATATGTTTTAGAAGTTGCTAAAAATGAGATCAATGAGTATACAGATATTGAAATAGACTACGAAAAAATCAAGCGTTGACGTCGTATAACGCATATAGAGTTTTCTATTCGACCAAGTGTAGTTGATGAAGAAATAAAAGTATTGGAAACACTTTATAATGATGAAGAATACCAAGTAATCGTTAACAAAATGAATTTGACCAATAAAAAACTTAATCGAAAGCAAGTTTTTAAACTTTATGAAATTGCTTGTAGTAAGACAGATCACTTAGAAAATGTAAATGTCTATGATTACGTTAAAGCAACTTTGAATTACGTTGAAGAAAAAGCCCCAAGTTCTTTTTATGGTTATTTAAAAAAAGCTTTAGAAAATGATTATGCTAATACCATATCAGTTTTAAAATTATTAGGGAGAAGATAATATAAAAAAACAACATCAGGAAGAACTATTAGATTGGGTTAAGGCAGCGATTAAGCAATTAGAAAAAAATAGTGATGATGATCTATCTTGTAGAAATCTTATGAATGGTGGAAAAGCCTTAGTAAAAGAAATTGAAAAAGAATGTAAATAAATTGTAAAGAATATAATAACTTATATTAAAAAAATTACTTCTTGTAAAAATGTATTCAAAAAGTTACAATAATTTTGTTGATTATGTGAAAATTATAAGGAGAAGTGATTAGATTTATGAAGAAAATTTTATCTTTAGCTCTAGTTTTAGTTCTATCTTTTGGCATGGTATCAAGTTCTTTTGCTAATAGTTTTGAATCAAAAAAAAATACAGAAGATGGTAAAGTAAGATATGTAAAAGCTTTAGCAGAAGACTTAGATATTTCATATGAAAAAGCATATGAAATTAATGAGGCTGAAAACGAAAAATATTTATCACCAGTTGGTATTGGCACTAGAAGTTTAACGGAAGAAATACGATATGAGCAAATTACAGATAACATAAATATAAGCGGAGCAAATCATGATGTACAAATGGCTTCAGAAGTAAAATTTTTATATTCTAACATTGATGAAGAACCAATTAAAATACTTGATCTAAGGGGAGCATTTATGGCAATTCCTGGAGCATCAAATTTAACTATTGATGGTGGAACTTATAATTATGATGTTAGTAATTATGCGGCAAGAGTAAGCAGGCTTGCAAGTATATCATATGAAGTACAGGATTCTACAGGTGTAAGTGCTGGAATTGGCGATATATTTAGTGTTAATAAAACAGTTACTGAAACTTATATAATTACCACTAATATAATGACATTTTCTCAAGAAATAGAATTAAGCGATATAAGATAGCTAAAATATGAAGAAACTTTTTTTTAAATTCAACGAAATGGATTTTGATAAAATAATAAAAATTCTATATCCACTAATAGCAATATTAGTATATGATAAATTTTATTTTACTTTTAATATAAATCCTAGTAGTTTCTTATATGGAAAAGTAATGTTGCAGCAAACAATTTTTACTTTTGATTTAATATATTCTAAAATACTAGAACCAATAATAATTTTATTGGTAATAAAATTATTATTGGAACTTATTCTATTATTTTATAAAAAAATAAGTTAATTAATTTTAAAGGTATAAAAAGCATTTAAATGCTTTTTATACCTTTTTTATATTATTTTAAATTTTATCAAAGGTATTAGCACTAATAAAAGAATTACTGCAGTAGCAAAACCATATTTAAAAGCGTCAATCCAATGGGTAATTAAAGCACTTTTTCTCGTACTATCGACTAAATCCGAAGTTCTTTTCTCGATCAAGTTTAAGCTTTCTTTGTTTTGACTGTTCAAGTTTTCTATTCCCTTTGAGAGTTCGTTCTCTATCGATTGCATTCCCGTCAAGACCTTGTTCGTGTTCTTTTTTAAGTCTATCGTTCCATTTTCCAAAGTCTTTTTTAGTTGTATTTCGCTCTGATTTAACATACTTTCTTGCTTTTTCAAAATCGAAATCATTCTGTTTTGTATTTCCGTTGATATTTTTTTGATGTCTGCTAGTTCCTTTTCTAAGCTCATTTTCTTTGTTGTATCCTTGTCCATTTGAACGTTGATGTAACTTTTCATTAGTTCCATAAGTTCGTTCATTTTTAAGATTTCTTTGTTCATAAGTCTTTTCTCTTGATAGTTGTCTAAATCGTTCGATTTCATTTTCCAATGCTCCAATCGAATATTTTTTAATTAATTACTTGACAAAGTTATTTCAATATCTTAACATAATGACTAACAATTAAATAATAAACTTTGAAAGGCCAAGTTAA
>JBNJDJ010000122.1:0-3830 GCA_051744845.1 Bacillota bacterium | reverse complement strand
ATTTCTGGCGGAGTTTCAGGTGTGCCTAAAAACTTTTTTTATTCTTTTAATCAAAGAAAAGATTTTTCAAATATTGCAAAACTTCCTTCTGAATACGACTCAATATGGATATTTTTTAAAGGGAAATCTATACATTTAAAATTTTTAAGCTTTAAAACTCAAAGAGAATTAATTAGGATTTGTAAAAACATTTATAAATATGGAAATCCAGGACAATTAACAGAAAGTCAAGGTTATAAAGTAAATAAGATGAAAGATGGTTCAAGAGTAGTAGTTGTTAGACCTCCATTTTGTGAAAGTTGGGCCTTTTTTGTAAGAAAATTTGATAGTATTGAAAAAAAGGAAATTTCAGAACTTATTGTAGATACTAATAATAAATTATGTATCAACTTTTTAAAATGGATTATAAAAGGTTTAAGTGTAAGTGCTATTACAGGTAGTCAAGGTGTAGGAAAGACAACTCTTTTAATGTCTTTAATTAAATTTATTAATCCTACATTTAATTTAAGAATTCAAGAAATGGCTTTTGAACTTCATTTAAGAAAAATATATCCATATAGAAACATTTTAACTTTTAAACAAACTAAAGATATAGCTGGTCAAGAAGGGCTAAATTTACAAAAAAAGACCGATGGATCGGTAAACATACTTGGAGAGGTTGCTTCAGCTCCAGTAGCTTCTTGGATGATTCAAATGTCTCAAGTTGCTTCACTTTTTACTATTTTTACTCATCATGCTAAAACAAGTGATCATTTGATTAAATCTCTTAGAAATAATTTGCTAGAAACTAAAATATTTTCAAATGAAAAGATAGCTACTGAACAAGTTGCTGATGTTATTGATTACGATATTCATTTAGCTAAAAGTCAAGATGGACATCGTTATATTGAGCGTATTAGTCAAATTGTTATGCCTAAAAGTAAAAGAATTGATTTAAATCAAAATATTAATAAAGATGATTTAATTTCTATAATGACCAAGTATTTTCAAAAAGAAATAAATAATAAATTTTATATTAAAGATATTATTCGGTGGGATAATGGTCAATATATAGTTAAAAATTCTCTTTCACAAAGAGAGATAAATAGAATAAAGAAATCATTAAATAGTGATCAAAAAAATCTATTTAGTAAATTTTTAAAAAAGAATGGGTTGATAAAATGAGTGTTAAAATTATATTGATTTTTACAACTACTTTTATTTTATTAATGTTTAGTATTATAATATGGGCTTATTTAAGACTGAAAAAATTAAAGAGAAATCCTAGCTTAAATAAAGGGAAATATAAAAGTGATAATTTTTTAAATAAATCATATCATTTTTTTAAAAAGATATTTTTTCTAAAAAATTATATTTTTACAATTGAAAAGAGTCTTAAAATTATAGATTTATCTGATCAAAAAACAATTCAAAACAAGGTAGCTAAGTATATTTATTTTGTAGCTACAATATCTATATCAATTTTTATTATAATTATATATCAAACAGATAAAATATATTTTTTAATTTTATCGTTATTACTTTTAATAGTTATTAATCAGCAAGTATTAAATTATTATCTTTCTTCTTTAGAAAAAAATTTATTAAAGCAATTTGATAAGTTTTTATCTAGAGTTAAGCATTTTTATCATAATCATCAAATGATTGATGAAGCAATCTATGATACTACATTAAGTTATAATAAGAAAAATTATAAAATGAATTTACATGCTAGAGAAATATATAAAGTTTTAAATTCGGAAAATCCACAACAAGCTATTGATTCGTATTATGATAAAGCACCAAATAAATTTTTTAAAACTTTTGTAGCTTTGGCTCATTTTGTTCAAAAATTTGGAGATAAAAGAATTGATGATAGATCGGTTTTAATGACTAATATTAATTATTTAAAAGAAGAATTAAAATACGAGTTATTAAAAAGAAAAAAATTAGATTATTTATTTAAAAGTTTATCTATCATATCTATAATTCCAGTGTTTTTTATTAATCCTTTAAAAAATTGGGGAATGTATCATTTAAAAGAATTAAAAGTATATTTTAATGGCTCATATGGTTTTATAGTCCAGATAATTTTATTTTTATTAGTATTTTTAAGTTATATGTTTATAAATAAAATGAAATCGGAGCATTTTAAAAAGGTCAATTCATCAAATAAATTTTTATCTCATATTGTAAAAATTTCATTTATAAATAATTTTTTAAATAAATTAATTAATAAAAATTATAGTTATTTTAAATTAATGAAAAAACGTTTAAAAAGACTTGGTAAAAAGATAAGTGTCAAAAAGTTTTATCTCAAGCAATTTATATTTGCTATTTTAGCTTTTAGTATATCTTTTTTAGTATTTTTTCAAGTAATTAATTTAGAAAAAAAGTCTATTTTATATCCAACAGATGAATCTATTAAAACAAGTGAATTTGATAAACCGTATGTTTTGTCTTTTAATAATAAAGATTTTAAATTAAAGGATATTAAAGATAAAGTAAAACGTGAAGAAAAATTAGATGGTAAAATTCTAGATAAAGTATCTGAAAGAATTTTTAAAAAGACTAAAAAATATAGTCAAATCTATTTTAAGTGGTATTATTTATTAATAATTTTTTTAGTTACTATTTTATTTTATAAATTACCAATAATATTTCTTTATTTTAAAGAAAAAATGTTAAAGATGAAACTGGAAGAAGAAATTTTACAATTACAAACTATTATAATGATGCTTATGCATTTTGAAAGATTAAATGTTGAAGATATTTTAAGGTCTTTAGAAAGATTTTCATTTATTTTCAAATCTTCTATTGGAAAGTGTTTAGATAATATTGACCACGGTGAAATTCAAGCTTTAGAAGAGTTAAAAATTGATGAACCTTTTGAGCCTTTTGTTAAACTTGTAGATAATTTAATTAGTGCTAGTGAAAAGATTAGTATTTCTCTAGCTTTTGATGAGTTAGTATTAGAAAGAAAATATTATCAAGAGAAAAGGAAACAAGAAAATGAAATGATGATTAACCAAAAAGGTATGTTAGGTAAAATAATTGCTTTTTTACCAATAAGTTTTTTAATTTTCTTTTATCTTTTAATACCGTTTTTATTAGTAAGTTTTAACCAATTAATAAATTATTCAAATCAAGTCAAAGATATTTTGTAAGGAGTAGGTATGAAAAAAATAATTTTTTGTTTATTATTAATAAGTTTTACTGTTAATGTAAGTTTTGCTAAGGATTTTGAAGATGTAAAAAAAGATGATTGGTTTTATGATAATTTAAAAAAGGTAGTTGAAAAGGATATAATAGATGGTTATCCAGATAATACATTTAAGCCTGATAATAAGTTTACAGGTAAAGAATTTATAGCAGCTTTAATCAAATCACAAGATATTAGTTTTAATTCTACTGGTAAAGATTGGGCAAAGCCGTATTTAAAAAAAGCTAAAGATTTAAAATATTTAGATGAAAATATAAGTTTTGATTTAGATAAAACTTTAAGTAGAGAAAATATGGCTTATATAATATCTAATTTTTTAATAAATAAAGAAGAAGCTCAGCTTAAAGATATAGACTTTATAAAATCAAAAATTAAAGATAATGAAAAAATAGACAAAAGTTTAAGAAATAGAGTTTATTTAACTTTTAAAAAAGGAATAATTTTAGGCTATCCAGATAAAAGTTATAAGCCTAAAAATGGACTTACAAGAGCAGAAGGTTTAACTATAATAAAAAGAATTATAGATAAATCAGAAAGAAAAAAAGTTTATAAAGATGATGTAGATATAGTTTATAACGAAGATACAGATACTTATACAGTAGATACAGAAGGAATTGGTTTTTCAGAA
>JBNJDJ010000121.1:0-3968 GCA_051744845.1 Bacillota bacterium | reverse complement strand
TAAAGTAACAAGTATGGCTGCAAAAGAAATGTATGATTTTGTTTATTCTAAGAATGATTTTATTTTAAGAAGTGATTCAGATAATAGTGATTTGCAAAATAATTATAAAGATATTTTAAAAGAAGTTAAGATTTTAATTGATGAAAAATATCTTATCTCAAATTAAATGTATTTACTCAAAGATTCTCTGAAAAGAGGATCTTTTTATTATTTAAATATTAAGAATCATATAAAAAAATATGTAATTTTTTAAAAATCATGATAAAATAAAAGTAATAATTTTCTACTATTTGATATTAAAATTCTAAATAGATTAGTATATATTCTTTATATTCTGAAAATAGTGTAAAAAGTAAATTTTTTAAAATAAAGTTGTATAGAATCGTGAGGTATGTATTTATGATTAATTTTGCAAAAAATAATAAAAAATCCTTTTTAACTTCTTTTTTTCTAGGAAGTATAATTTTATTTTTGTTTTTTCTTTTTTATAAGTTATATGTTGATAATAAATTTATTATTAATTTTTCATCCCTTATTATTCTCTTTTTACTTGGTGGCTTATCATCGATTGTATCATTATACTTATATATTAAATTTTCAGAAACTTCTAAACAAAAATTGAAGCAGGATAAATTCTTTTTTGATTCTTTAATGTCTTCGACTTTAGATTTAGTTTATTTCAAAGATAATAATCATCGTTTTTGGAGAGTTAATAAAGCATATACTGATTTGTTAAATTTAGATGAAAAAGACATGTTAGATAAGACAACTAGAGAGTTTTGGCCTGAAGCTGAAGAAATTTTAAAAGATGAAGTTAAAGCTCTTAGAGGGGATCCTGTTTTAGGAAGAGAAAGAGAAGTTACTTTACCTAATGGGAAAAAACGCTGGTATTCTATATATAAATTTCCTTTATCAATTGATAATAATATAATAGGTTTTTTAGGTATGGATAGAGATATAACTAAAATGAAAGAAAATGAAAAGGAAATAAAATCCCAAAGAAGAAGGCTAACAAATATAATTGAAGGAGCTAATGTTGGTACATGGGAATGGAATATACCATTACAAAAAAATATTATAAATGAAAAATATGCAGAAATGCTTGGCTATACTATTGACGAAATTTCTCCAATAACAATGGATGTTTGGAGGAAATTTATACATCCTGATGATATAGAAAAAGTTGAAAAAATGTTAGAAAAACACTTTAACAAAGAAATAGATCAATATAAAGTAGAGTTTAGAATGAAACATAAAGATGGACACTGGGTATGGATTGAAGATCAAGGTAAAGTAATAACTTGGAATGAGGATGGTACTCCTAAAAAAGTATATGGCACACATCAAGATATTACAGAAAGAAAACTTGTAGAAAAAGAACTTTATTATAAAACTTATCATGATGAATTAACAGGTCTTTATAATAGAACTTATTTTAATAAAGAAATTGATAAATATAATAATGAAAAGAAATTACCTTTAAGTATTATCATGGGAGATGTTAACGGACTTAAAATAACTAATGATACTTTTGGTCATAAAGAAGGAGATAGGCTTTTAATTAAGATTGCTGAAATATTTAAAAAATCATTTAGAAAAAAAGATATGGTAGTACGCACTGGTGGAGATGAATTTATAGCTTTATTACCTCGAACTTCTAAAAAAGAGGCAGAAAAAATTGCTAAAAATATCAATGAAATGTGTGACAGGTCTAATGAGTGTAAAAATTATGATGAATGTTTAATAAATCTTAGTATAGCTTTAGGTGTTGCGACAAAAACTAAGTATTCAGATACTATTGAAGATGTTTTAAAAAGAGCTGAAGATAAAATGTATCAAAATAAAGTTAACGAAAGTATGAGTATTCATAATACTATTGTTAATTCTTTGGAAACAATGTTAAGAGAATCTACTAATGAGACATTAGAACATAGTAAAAGGCTTGAATATTTAGCTACAAACTTAGGTAAAAAGTTAGATTTATCTAGACATGAGTTAAATGTTTTAGCTTCCTTAGCTAATTTACATGATATTGGTAAAATAACTATATCTAAGGATATTTTACAAAAACCTACTTCTTTAAATGATAAAGAATGGGAGGAAATTAAAAGGCATCCAGAAGCAGGTTATAAAATAGCTAAATCTTCTCCTAAATTAAATAATGTAGCAGAAGGTATTTTATATCATCATGAACGCTGGGATGGTAATGGTTATCCTCAAGGACTTTCTGGTGAACAGATTCCTTTATTAGCTCGTATTATTAATATAGTTGATTCATATGATGTTATGACTAGTAGTCGTCCTTATAAAGAAGCAATGAATAAAAATGAAGCTTTAAAAGAAGTAGAAAAATGTGCAGGTAGTCAATTCGATCCTAATATTTCAAAGATTTTCATTAAAATGATGAAAAATTATATTAATAAATAATATATAGAAGATAGTTTATATATAGTATTATCAATAAAATCATATAATAAATATAATAGTTTAATAAAATTTTAAAATATTATAAAAATCAAGTGATTCCTACTTTTAAGTGGAGGTTGGGTTGGAAGGGAGGCATAAAAATAAGAAATAAAGGGAGGGAAAATGTTTTTTAATAAAAAGCAAAAAGAATTAGAAAAAAAGGTAAAAGAGATGAAGAAAGAAATTAAAGAATTAAAAAAAGAAAACGCAATACTTAAAGGAATTCAAACTGCAATGCCTGATCCTTATTATGTTAGAGATATGGATTATAATGTTATACTTTGGCCTAAAGAAATTCAAGAAGTTACAGGTTATACAGAAGAGGAAGCTAAAGATATTAAATGTGGAGATATTTTTAAAGCAGATGTATGTGATGATTGTCCTACACAGAAATGTGTTAAATCAAGAGAGTTTTTAAAAGATGTAGAAGTAGAAGTTTTTAATAAAAATGGAGATAGATTAACTTCATTAGTTTCTAATGCAGGTGTATATGATGAAAATAATGAACCAATAGGTGCAGTAGAAATCGTTAAGGATAATACTGTTTATGCTAATTTAAGAAGTAATTTAGAAATGAATTCTGAACAATTAGGTTCTGTATCTGAAGAGCTAGCTGCAACATCTGAAGAAGTTAGTTCATTATCAATGCAATTATCTGATCAATCCGAAACTGCTGTTAATGAAGCACAAAAAGGTATGGAGTTAAGTAATGAAGTTGCAAAAAAAGCTACAAATTGCAATAATTTTGCAATGGAAGTACAAAAAGAGATAAACGAGATGAGTGGATCAATGTCAGAAACAGTAATTTTGACAGACGAACTTCAAGAAAAATCAGAGTCCATTGTTGGGATTGTAGATACTATTAAAGAGATATCAGAGCAAACAAATTTATTAGCATTAAATGCATCTATAGAAGCTGCAAGAGCTGGAGAAGCGGGTAGAGGTTTTGCAGTAGTAGCAGATGAAATAAGAAGTTTAGCAGAAAATAGTAATGAATCAAGTGATGAGATAATGGAAAATATAGATGAAATATCGAATTTAATAAAATTGACAGCTAACAATATTTCTAAGACAGAAGAAAAAACTGAATCAGGAGAAGAGATAATTAGAAAGCTTTTAGAATTAATAAATGATATTGATAATTCTACTCAAAAGTTAGCTGATGTTACAGAATCAATGTATGATGTATCTAAAACAACATCTCAAGCTAGTGATCAGCAAAGTATGTCTATGGATGATGTAGCAAAAGTAAGTCAAGAATTAGCAGAAATAGCTCAGACTTTACAACATGAGATAAAAAAATTAGAAAATGTAGATATGTAAAAGATGAAATTATTAACTCAATATTAAATTTTATAATATAAAATATAGAGGGTGAAATAATATATGATAATTTATTAAAAATACAATTTAAAATTTCGTATTATTATTAGATTAATTTATATTTTGATTATTTTATATTATTTTTGTATCAAAATTAACTAAATAATAGAATATTTGAA
>JBNJDJ010000120.1:0-3983 GCA_051744845.1 Bacillota bacterium | reverse complement strand
TTTTCCTTTTCTAAAATTAATACATCCATTTTAGAACGCGCTGCATAAAGTCCTGCTGACAGACCAGCTGGACCTGCACCGATTACTACTACATCGTATTGTTTAGACATTTTCCCTCCTTACATTGCACTATCGATAGCACTCGATATTAAGTCAAGATCAATAACAGAAAAATCTTTCAAAATTCTTTCCGGCCATTTTCTTGTACTTTTGTCTCTAAAAAGCTTTTTGGCAACTTGTATAGATCCTTCAATGATTTTTAAAGAATCCATATCTAATTTGTCCATTGGTTGTTTAGAAATTAGAATCGATTTAAAAGGAGTTTCATTAGGTTTTACACTTCCTGCAAGAGGATGAGAAAGTATCTTGTGCTTATTGTGAATCTTATCTCTTACATAAGTTAAAACTTCTAATAAATCTTTTTTTAAAAATTTAACATCTAAATCTTTAAATTCTTTTTTTACCTTAGGGTTGTTCGTTACTACAATAAATTTCTCCATAAAAAATACTCCCAAAAAATCAACACGCAAAACAACATAGTTGTCATTTTGCTCTGTTAATTACCTGAGAGTTTCTTTTAAGTTGCCCCTTCGGTGCTTATTTTACTTCTATATAAGCTCTCCAGAGAGTAGTCATAAATCGGTCCGGTTACCTGAGAAATTCATTTATACCGACAATATAAATTTATTCCTTCGGTGATTAATTTAATAATCTCTCCCGACTTAATCAGCCCACAAATATTTAGTTTGATAACGTTTTCACATTCATTATAAACTAGTAATCATGATTGCACAAGCTTTTTTTATTTTTATTTTAAATTATTTTATAAACACTAAAGCAATACATCCTGGACCTGAATGAGTACCTACTACCGCCCCAACTTCTGAATAATAAATATTTAAATTATTATATTTTTCTTTTAATTTTTTTTCTAGTAAATGTAAATATTTTTTATCAACAGCATGAAATAATCCAATAGTTTTATTGTCTAAATTAATATTGTTATCATCCAAATAATTTATAAACCATTTTATTGCTCGTTTTCTTCCGCGAGCTTTACCAGTCACTTCTAACCTACCGTCATTAATTGTAACTATAGGCTTTAACTTTAACATTTTTCCTATAAAAGCTTTTGTAACTGATAATCTTCCACCTTTTTTTAAATACTTTAAAGTATCTACAATAAATAAATTTTCTAAATTATTAATATTATATTTAATATTTTCTTTTATTTTTTTATATTCAATATTTTTTTCAATATCTAATGCTGCTTTTAATACTACTAACCCATATCCAAAACTTATAGCTTTAGAATCAAAAACATCAATATCTTCACTTCTATCACCAAGCATTTTTTTAGCAGTTAAAGCCGCTTGATATGTTCCACTCATTTTTTTAGACATTGTTATACAAATGATCTTATCATATTTTTTTATATTTTTCTTAAAACTTTCTAAAAATCTTCCTGGGGTAACTTGAGAAGTTTTAGGTAGTTTTTCACTTTTAGATAATTTTTCAAAAAATTCGTCAGTTTTTAAGTCAATACCATCATTATATACTTTATCTTTGAAGGTTACTGTTAATGGTAAAACTTCAATATTATATTTTTTTATTAAATTTTTTGGAATATCTGATACACTATCAGTTATAATTTTTATATTCATAATGCCTCCTTCATTTTATAAAACATCGATTAGTCAATTATTTCATAATTGCTTTTCATCAAATTAAATTTCTTTTTTATATTATCTGAAAAATATATTTTATTATCTTTTGTTATAAAAATTGCTTCAACATTTTTTAATTGATTGATTTTTTCTATTCCCTCTTTTAATCCTAAAGTAAATATACTAGTTGATAAACCGTCTCCATCAATCGATTCATCTGAAATAATTGATATACCTGCTAAATCATTTCTTACAGGATATCCTGTTTTAACATCTAATATATGATGATATCTTTTATTATCTTTTTCAAAATATCTTTCATAAATTCCTGAAGTTACAACGGATTTATTAGAAACCTTAACATAACCTAAAGGTTTATTTTTATCATCCTTTGGATCTTGTATACCTATTTTAAACTTTTTATCATCTTGTTTTTTTCCCATTGCATATATATTTCCACCTAAGTTTATAATTGCATCTTTCACATTATTTTTTTCTAAAATTTCTTTTACTCTATCTGCAACATAACCTTTAGCAATTGAACCTAGATCAATTTTCATATTTTTATTTTTTAAATAAACTGTTTGACTATTTTCATCAATATCTATATTTTTATAATTAATTAATGATACTTTTTTTTCTATTTTTTCTTTAGTAGGAATATTCTTATTTCCTGAACCTATATCCCATAAACTTACTATAGGACCAATGGTAATATCAACTTTCCCTTTTGTAAGCTTTGAAAAAGATATACTTTTTTTAATAACACTTAAAGTTTCTTTAGAAACCTTGACTGGTTTTTTTCCAGCCATTTTATTTATTTTAACAACTTCACTATTTTCTCTATGAAGACTCATTTTATCTTCGATATTTTTCATTTCATCAAAAACTTCATTTAAAATTTTTTCATCAGGATTATCATAGATAGTAACTGAAACTACTGTATTTAATAAAAAATCAGATTTTTTGATAGGTTCTTTTTGGCTACAACCAGAAAGTAATATTAATAAACTAAATAATATTATAGTTATCTTTTTCATAATTAAATTAAACTCCTTACTTATTCATAAATATTTTCGCATAACAATATTGTATCAATTTAAAAAAATTAAGTAAAGAAAATATATTAAAAATAAATTCTTTTTAATTTTAATATTAAAATAGCCGATTTAATCTTAAAATCAATCGACTATTTTTAACTATAAAATTTTTTTTATAAAAACTTCAACTATTTCAGGATCTAATGATTTTCCTGATTTTTCTTTTATTCTTTTTATAATTTCTTCTTTGTTTTCAATACCTTCTTTTTTTATAAGTCTATAACAAAATTCTGATATATGCATAATTCGTGCAATTAAAGGTATCTCTTTACCTTTTAATCCTTTAGGAAAACCAGTCCCATCCCAATTTTCATGATGAGCTAATATAGCATCAGATATTTGATTTAATTTTGAAGAAGATTTAGCAATCTTATATCCGATTTCTACATGTTTATCTTCTCTTTTATAAGAATTATTTAGACCAATTTTACCTAAATCTTTATATTCAGCTAAAAGTTTTAAAGAGTTTAATTTAGCTTCTGATAAATTCATAGCTTTACCTAACTTTATACTTATTTGTCTTAGCCTTTTAACATGTTCATGAGTTACTTCCGTTTTTTCGAATATCATATCTTTTAATGAATCTACAATTGTATTATGAGTATTTTCACTTTCAATCATTTTATTTTCATACATCTCGTCTTCCGCCTCTTTAAACACTGTATCAAAACTTTTTTCAGATTTATATTTAATACAACTGCCTATAGCTACCGAAGGTTTTATAGGAGCATCTTTAGTTTCTCTACATCTTTTCTTTATTTTAGAAAAGATTTCCTTAATTTCTTTTTTATCAGTATTTGGAACTAAAATTAAAAATTCATCTCCCCCAATTCTTACTACTAAATCTTTTTTAGATGAGCTTTCATTTAAAATGTTAGCTATAACTTTTATTAACTTATCTCCTTTAATATGACCTAAAATATCATTAGTTAATTTTAAACCATTTATATCTGCTAAAATAAATCCTAAAGGTAATTGCTTATCTTTTTTATAATGTGAAAGCTTATTATTATAATATGCTCTATTATAAAGTCCGGTTAATGGATCATGAAATGATTGATACTTTATTTTTTGTTGAGTCTTTTTTAATTGGGTAATATCTCTAGCCGAAGTAATGACTGCTGATACATATTTTTTTTCATTGATTTTTGAAAATTCAGGCATTAAAGATAAATTATACCATTTTTCCTTATATTTAAATTCAAAATTATGTGAA
>JBNJDJ010000119.1:0-4007 GCA_051744845.1 Bacillota bacterium | reverse complement strand
AGAATCCTCGATAAATAAGGTTAAATCTTTCATTAAGTCTACTTTCCCAATTACTTCATTTTGATCATTTAATATTCTTACAATAGGTCTAGTAGGTTTATCTGAATTATTTTTTTCAACAATCCCTTTTTTATTATTTGATAATAAAACTCCTGTACCTTCAGGAAAAGGAGCAATTTTCTTTTTTAATATGGAAAAAATTTTAGGATCAATTTTTTCTGGAACCATTGAGGAAAGTAACTCTACTCCTTTATAAATAGGCATTTTATCTTTATAAGATCTATTATTTATCAAAGCATCTAAAATATCTGATGCTGCTACTATCATAACAAACTCTAGATTTTCAAATTCCTTTTTAGTTAAACCTTTTGGATATCCACTACCATCTAATTTTTCGTGATGAAGTAATACAATCGACTTTACAAAAGGTGATATAAATCTATCTTCTTTTAATAATTTATATCCATATACAGCATGTTTTTTGACAATTTCATATTCTTTATCAGTCAATTTTCCTGGCTTATGAATAATTTTTTTATCAATTTTCAATTTACCAATATCATGCAACATAGCTCCAATACCAACTTTTAATAACTTGTCTTCATCATAACCTAATTCAGTGCCAATAAGTAATGAAAGAACAGTTACATTAATCGAATGTTCATAAGTATATAAATCAGAACTCATCAACTCAGTTAAATTCATTAAAGCATGTTCACTTTTCTTTAAATTATTTAAAATTTCTTTTATATTTTCTTTAACAGCTTTATAATTTTTTTTAGGTAAATTTTTATTACTATCTTTATCATTATCTAAAAAAGAAAATTGGTCTTTTAAGTTACATATGGCCTTAATTTTAGTATTATCATCAATTACATTTTGAATTTCAATTCCTTCGGACAATTTATCTTTTATATAAATAGTAACAATATTAATTTTTTTTAATTTATCAATGTATTTATTAGTTAAAACAGTCCCTTTTCTTAATAAAATAGAACCTCTTTTATTATAAATACTTTTTGCAATTTCCATTCCTGTTTCTAAATCATCTACATAAACTATTCTCATAAAAACCTCCATAATTAATTATATATTATACAAAAGAAAAATAAAAGTAAAATTATTTAAATTAATTGTTTTAAACAAAAATTATTAGGGTAATTAAGTTTTAGGAGGGAATATATATGAATAGCAATTTAAAAGTTTTAGAATATGCATTATCTATGGAAAAAAATGGACATAACTTTTATAAAGAAAATAGTAAAAAAGCAAAAGATAAAAATGCTAAAAAAGTTTTGGCTTCGTTAGCTGAAATTGAAAAAGAGCATGCTGAAATGATTAAAGAATTTATGAAAAAGTTAAAAAAAGATAAGGATATGCCTGAAATTAATCTTAGTGATGGAAATCAAATCTTTGAAAATGAATTACAGGAAGCAAATTTTAATGTTGAGAAAATGGATGGTAGTGACTTAGCAATCATGCGTATGGCTTATTTAATTGAAAATGATTTTTCTAAGTTTTATGAAAAAGCTGCAAAAAAAGCTAAAGATAAGAAAGTTAAAAATCTATTAGAAAAACTAGCAGACTGGGAAAACAATCATAGAGATATTTTTTATAATGAATTTAAAGATTTAATGGAAGATAATTGGTTTGAACAAAACTTTTATCCGTTTTAAACAAGGAGGTTAATTATTATGCAAGATATATTATTTAATGGTAATCCAGTTACAATAAATGGTGATTTTACTAAAGAAGGACAAAAAGCTAAAAATTTTACAGCACTAAAACAAGATTTAAAACCTTTTAATTTTTATGAAGAAACAAAAGGTAAAATTAAAGTAATAAGTGTAGCACCATCTTTAGATACAGGCGTTTGTGCTTTTCAAGCTGAAGAATTTCATAAAAAAATTGAATCATATAAAGAGAAAGTTACTTTAGTAAGTATTACTGTCGACTTACCTTTTGCACAAAAACGTTTTTGTGATAGCAATGATATTGAAAATGGTATTATTGTTTCTGATCATAAAGAAGTTGATTTTGGTAAGAAATATGGCTTTTTAATAGATGAACTAAGACTTCTTACTAGAGGAGTTATTATTGTAGATGAAGATAATATTGTAAAATATGTAGAATATGTAGATGAAGTTACTGATCATGTTAATTACGAAAAGGCATTTAAAAAATTAAAAGATGTATTATAAATCATTATAAGCGTTAACTTAATTGTTAACGCTTTTTATTTTAATGAAATAGCATCTTCAGGACAATTAACAATACATAACCTACATTTAGTACAATGATCGAAATCAACTTTTATTTTATTACCGCTCTTTTTTAAAGCATTCATTGGACAAACATTAATACATTTTTTACATAAACTACAAATTTTTTGATCAATTTTAATTTTCATATCCTCTCCTTAAAAAAACTCAGCTACTCCACTTACTAAAATTGCAGTATAAGCTAATAATATAGCCATAACAACATTAAATATTTTCTGATATTTTTCAATATATTTATTAAAAAAGTTTCCTAAAAAAGCCCATACATTCAAAGAAATAAATGCAATAAAAGCAAGTGTAAAAGAAAATAACATTAAAATTAATGTGTTTTCATAATTTGGTAAAATAAATGTTGCTACTACAGTTAAACAATATAATATAACTTTAACATTAACAATTTGTAAAATTAGTCCAGAATAATATGTTAATGGTTTTTTTATTTCTTTTGAATCATCTTTATCTTTATTACTCATAAGAATTTTATAAGATAAATAAAGCATATATATACCACCAACTATTTTTAAATAGGGTTTGATTTTAGGAATTGATTTTGCTAAAAATAAATTAAAAAAACTACTTAAAACCATCAAGATAAAAAAACCTGAAAAGACTCCAAACATAAATTTTAAGGTTTTTTTATAACCATAATTAGTCGCATTTATCATTGACATTATATTATTTGGTCCAGGCGTAAAAGTAACTATAAATACATATGTGAAAAAAGGTATTAAATTATTCATAAAACTCCTTAAATTACTATCTCTTTTGATTTAATAATTTTAGACTTTCCACCTACAAAAATATCTAAATTTAAATCATTTTTCCTAACTAAAACTTTAATTTCACTTGGTTTGTTCATAAAGTGACCTTGAAATGAACTAAATTCATATTTATTTTTTATATTTAATTTATTAAATAAACATCCACCTAATGCTCCATTCGAAGTTCCAGTAGCAGATTCTTCATTTATCCCAAAAGCAGGAGCAAAATTTCTTGTCCAGATTTTATTTTTGTTTTCAATATAAAAAGCATGTATTCCAACTACCTTAAGTTTTTTACTCAAATCACTAATAAGTCCAAAATTTGGTTTTAATTTTCTTAAAATATCTAGTGAATTAATAGGAACCAAAATATCTTTTAATCCAGTAGTCCATATTTCAGGCTTTTTCATATTTTTTATTCCTATATGTTTTTCATTTATATTTAAAGATTGACTGATTTTATTTATTGAAATATCTTTATTTATTTTCTTAGGTTTTGCTTGTTGCATTAAAATCGTATTTGAATCAATATATTTAATCTTTAAACTTCCAGCTTTAGTATCTTGAATAACTTCTTTTGTTTTACTATCAATTATTTTTTTCTTTTTTAGCAAATAAGCTGTAGCAATAGTAGCATGACCACATAAATCAACTTCACTTGTTGGAGTAAAGAACCTAGTTTTATAATCTAGGCCTTTATCTAGTTTAGTTACAAAAGCTGTCTCAGATAAATTAACTTTCTTAGCAACTAATTTCATTTGTTTGTCACTTAAACCTGATGAATCAATCACAACTCCAGCAGGATTACCACCTTTGTTTTTATAAGTAAACGAATTTACTATATAAACGTTAACTTTCATAAAATCACCTAATATCCATAAATTATTTCGGTTTTAAAACTAGATTTATCACCTTTTTTTATTTCTTTAATTAATTTTTTTAACATACTTCCAATATTATACTT
>JBNJDJ010000118.1:0-4119 GCA_051744845.1 Bacillota bacterium | reverse complement strand
GATGATTATGATAGTCAAGGGACACATTAAAGTAAAAATATTCAAAAAAATTTGAAAATAAGTATATTTCCCTATATAATGTAATCGTGTTTATAAATAAATCAAAGTTAAAAGGGGGAATATGAATTTTAATAAAGTTTCACTAAAGTATAAAATTATTATAATGTCAGTTATAATATTTGTTTTAGTTATAGGTGGTTTTACTACATATTTTTTTAATGTTTTTCAAACTAGTATGGAAGATCAGTTAAAAACAAGTGGACTAAGCTTAACTAAACAAATTGCTGAATCAGTTTTAGAAAGTTATAAAGAAAATGAATCAATAGATAAAGTATTAAAGAAAGTTTCTGAGCAAGAAAATATATTGTATGCTTTGATGATTAATAAAGAAAAAAAGGCAATCTATGGTAGCGAAAACTATAAAGGTCAAAGTTTTAATAATCAAGCAACTATTGATGCAATTGAAAATGAAAAGATTGGATCCGAAGAATGGGTAGATGAAGAAAATGATATTTTAGCTTATGAAGTACAACTACCTTTTTATGATGGAGATAAACATCTTGGAAGTATATGTATAGGTTTATCTTTAGAATCTGCTGAAAAAATGGCTGAAACGGCTTTAAAGAAGGCTCTTATAATCTTGATAGGAGTGATTATTGCTATAATATTAATATATTATTATACTATTAGTTATGCATTACGACCTTTAGTAAATTTAGCAAATCAAATAGAAATTATTGCAACTGGAGATTTTACTCAAAATATTGATTCTGATTTAATAGAAAAAGATGATGAAATAGGAACAATTTCAAGTGCTGTTGATCACATGATTAAAAAAGTTTCTAATACGCTTAAAAATATACATGAAAATTCAGATGAAGTTTTAAAACATTCTAAAGATCTATCTTTAGCGTCTAATGAGTCTAAAACATCAATGGAGCATGTAGCTACAGCTGTAGATGAAGTAGCTGAAAGTGTTTCTGAACAAGCAAAAGATGTACAAAAAGTTGCTAATCAAACTAATCAACTTAGTGATAAATTAAATGAGTCGAATAAAAAAGTTACAGATATTGCACAAAACTCTAAAGATATCAGTGAATTAGGCTATAAAGGTAAAGATATTTTAAATGATTTAAATGAAAATACAAATATAAGTAAAGAAAAATCAGAAGAATTAAATGAGATGATGAATTTAGTTAATGAATCTAGTTTAAAAGTGACAAATATTATAGATATGATTAATGAAATTTCTGAACAAACTAATTTACTTGCATTAAATGCTTCAATTGAAGCTGCAAGGGCAGGTGAAGCAGGTAAAGGATTTGCTGTAGTAGCTGATGAGATAAGAAAACTAGCTGAAGGAACTAATGATGCAATAGATGATATTAGAGAAATATTTGATGAAGTAGTTACAAATTCTCAAAAAGCAAAAAATACTGTAGAAGAAATGAATAAAATCAATGAAAATCAGAATCAATCTATTGATCAAACAACAGATATTTTTAATTCTATAAATACTTCAGTAGGTTTACTAACTAAAAAAGTAGATGAAATAAATAGTCTGTCTGATGATATTGAAAAAAATAAAAAGACAACTTTAAGTTCAATAGAAAGTATTTCAGCTATAACTGAAGAGACTTCGGCAAGTGCAGAAGAAATTTCTGCCTCAACAGAAGAGCAGTTAGCATCTATAGTGCAAATCTTAGAATCCATTGAAGAAAGTGAAAAATTAATGGAAGTATTAAAAGAAGAAATAGATAAATTTAAAATATAAATTTTTTAAGTATATATATCTTAATTAGGTATATATACTTTTTTTAATTGACTTATATTGAAAAAGTGAATATAATTAAAATAATAAATTTTAAATTTTCTGAAAAATACAAGGTGATATCATGAAGTTTTTTAAAAATAGTATAATAAATATGTTTTTAATAATAATATTTTTAATAATTCTTTTTATGAGTCTTCAAAATAAAGACTTAGAATTAAATTTAACTAACGCAGAAAAAGAGTATATTGAAAATAATCCAGTTATATTATTAGGACCAGACCCAGACTTTGCTCCTGTAGAATTTTATGAAAATGGTGAATTCAAAGGTGTTGTTCCAGATTTAGTAAAATATATAAATGAAAATACAAAACTAAATATAAAATTAGTTAAATATAAAACTTGGGATGATGTAATAAAAGGTATTAAGGATAAAGAAATAGATATGTTGGGAGCGGTATCAAAATCAGAAAACAGGAAAGAATTTCTAGAATTTTCTAATGAATTTTTAACTATTCCTAATGTTTTAGTTACTAGAAAAAATAATAATGTGGTTATTAAAAAGGATTTTTCGAATATTAAGTTAGCAGTAGTTGAAAACTCAGCTAAACACGATTTAGTTTTAGAAAACTTTCCTAATGCAAATATAATAACTGTTAAAAATATTCAAAAAGGACTAGAAGTCGTTTCAATAGGAAATATTGATGCATACTTAGGTTCTTTAACACAAATGTCTTATTATATTGATAAATATAAGTTTAGTAATTTAAAAATTAATAGAAAATTAGATGATTCTTTAGACTATAGCTTCGATATTCATTTTGCTGTTCAAAAAGATAATCATATACTCAAAAGCATTATAAATAAAATACTTATAAATATGCCAAAAGAAAAAAAAGAAAGTATAATTAATAAATGGATGGGTCTAAATTCTTTTGAATATTTTGTAAATAAAGATGCAGTAATAAAAGGTGTTTTAATTGCTTTTATAATTTTTTTCTTATTTGTTCTAATAATTCAATTCTTAAGATATGAACTTAGAAAGCGAACTAAAAAAATAAGATCTTTGAATAAGAAACTTAGAATAGAGTTAAATAGAAGTAAAAAAATAGCAAATAATATAGCATTTTCTCTTATTAGTGTAATTGAGACTTATGATCCATATACAGAAGGACATTCAAAAAATGTTGCTAAATATGCATTATTAATAGCTAAAAAATTAGATTTTGATAAATTAAAATTAGAAGAATGCTATTATTCAGCTCTTTTACATGATGTAGGAAAAACTATTATACCGAGTAAAATAATTTGTAAAAAAGGAAAATTATCTAAAAAAGAATATGAAATAATGAAGAAACATCCAAAATATAGTTTTAAGATTTTAAAAAATATTGATGATTTTGATTCAATTGCTAAAAATGTATTATATCATCATGAATATATCAATGGTAAAGGATATCCTGAAGGAATAAAAGGAAATAAAATCCCGATAATTTCTCGAATAATTTCAATTGCAGATGCTTTTGATGCAATGACTACAGATAGGGTTTATAGAGAAAAACTATCAAAAAAAGAAGCTATCAAAGAGTTAAAAAGATGTTGTGGCACTCAATTTGATAAGAGATTAGTTCAATTATTTATTCAAGTCTTAAAGAAAAGTAATAATATTCAAAAATCAGAAATTATTCAATAAATATATATATTATCGAATGTAAATATTATGTATACCTTTCGTTTTGTAGTTTTATTATATTAAAACATACATTATAAAAAAAACAATTGATTAATTTTACGAATGTGATATAATAATTCCAAAGAAAGAGAGGAAATATGGAAGAAACAAGAGATGTTAAGTTGTTAAAAATTGTATATTTCATTTTGTATGTTTTTTATGAATATATACTTTATTCTATAGGTAAAGGTTATATTGGAGAAAGTTATGTAATATTTATATATTTATTTTTTCTGCAAACGTTATTTTTTATAGCTACTTATTTTATGGTTAAATTACTTGGTCATAAATCTAAGGTAAAAGTTATGATTTTATTATTTGCTTCATTGGCTATATCACTTTATCTATATGTAGTTAATTCTGATGTTACTCATATATTGACATTTTCAGTTATATTAGTTATTAAATCAATATACATATTAATTTTTTACTATATTAAATAAAAATTATTAGCTATTAATCTTTCAGGTTAATAGTTTTTTTATTAATAAATTGTAATATCTTTTTTATTGCTTTTAAGGTATTATTAAGGTAGCTAAATAAAAGAGGTTCAAAGTTATATTTTTAAATATTAAAAATATAAAGACAATTTAAATATTTTTTTAATATTTATATG
>JBNJDJ010000117.1:0-4133 GCA_051744845.1 Bacillota bacterium | reverse complement strand
TGATATTTTGAAGGATGATCTTTGATAAAATCTTCTTCTTTTTTAATATCTATTTCTAACTTTTTAATATTTTCTTCTATTTTGCGAAGTTTGTATTTATTGATTTTTTTAGTTGTATTTATTTTATTTTTATATTGTTTTTTAGTTTTACTTTTTACATTAGAATTAATTTTATTATTTAATTTATTTTCTTTATCTTTTTCTCGTTTATAATATTTGTAATTGCCTAAATAAGTTTTTAATTTTTTAGATTCTATTTCAAAAATCTTATCTGAGATTTCATTTAAGAAATATCTATCATGGGATATATATAAAACTGTACCATCAAATTCTTTTAAAGCATTCTCTAATACATCTCTAGTCTTAAGATCAATATGATTAGTAGGTTCATCAAGTATTAAAAAGTTAATATTTTTTTTCATTAATATCGCTAATTTAAGTCTTACTTTTTCGCCACCTGAAAGACAAGATGTTTTTTTAAAGACATCATCACCAAAAAATTTAAATTTAACTAAATAATTTCTAATATCACCATCTAGACCAGAATGTATAGATTTAAAAGTATCTAAAATATTATTATTTGACTTAAACTTTAAATTTTGTTCTAAATATCCAATTTTAGCACTAGGACTTATTTTAAATTTCTCCAAATCATGTTTTGAAAATCTAAAAATTTCTTTTAATAAAGTTGTTTTACCAGTCCCATTATTTCCTACAATAGCAGCTTTTTCACCATAAAATAAGTTTAAACTAAAATCTTTGATTAGTATTTTATTACTAATTTTCAAATCATAATTTTTAATTCTAATAACTTCTTTTCCAGATCTATTTTTAGCTTTAAATTTTATATTTATTTTACTTTTTATTTCGGGTTTGTCAACTAAGTCAATACGATCAATTCTTTTTTCCATTGCTTTAGCTCTTACAAACATAGCTTTATTGTCTGCTTGTGATGCCCAACTTCTCATATTTTTAGCTGCATTTTCCATTTTTTTAATTTTTTTCTTTTGGTTATTAAAGTTCTTCATTTGATTTTCAAATCTTTTTTTACTTTCTTTCAAATAAAATGAAAAGTTACCTAAATATAGGTCAATTTTTTTAGACTTAATTTCATATATTTTATCAATAACATTATCTAAAAAATATCTATCGTGTGAAATAATAATAGCTGAACCATTGTAATCATTTAAATAATTTTCTAACCATTCAATCATTTCAATATCAAGATGGTTAGTAGGCTCATCTAATAAAAGAGTATCAGGTTTTTCTAATAACATCTTTGCAAGCATAATACGAGTTTTTTCGCCACCACTTAAAAAGTTAAAACTTTTATTTTGCATATTTTTATCTATTTTCATACCTTCGGTTATTTTAGAAAGATTATTAGATATTTTGTATCCACCAGACATTTCATATTTATGTTGTAATTTACCAAAGTCTTTTAATAAAGTATCTGAATTTTCAATCTCCATTGACATTTTCTTTTCTAATTTATGCATTTTATTCTTAATATTTATTAAATTATCAAATGCTTCCATTAATACATCAATAACTAATTTTTCATTATTGTATTTTGGAGCTTCTTGATTTACTAAACCAATTTTTAGACCTTTTCGTTTAAAAATATCTCCTGAATTATATGGTTCTTCATCTATAAGAATTTTAAAAATTGTAGTTTTACCAACGCCATTGTCACCTAAAATCGCAACTTTTTCTCCTTTTTTTAACTCTATATTTATATTTTTTAATAATTCATTACTATAATAAGATTTGCTCATATTTCTAATTGCTATATCAATCATTTTCTTCTCCTATACTTAATCTACTATTTAAGTAAATATTTTGTGATAGTATAGTTTATATATTCAAAAAATAAAAAATTCCAGATAAGTATAAATTACCTGAAAAATCACAAGGATATTTACTACTTACACTAACATTTTAAATAAAATTTTTGCATGAAAAAATAGGTATTAAGTTTTTTGTTCCAGATCTTCTACGATTTGGAAGTTTATTTAAAATATCATGTGATATAAGTAGTGCTTCCATAGTTTTCTCCTTTTATCTTTTTCTTAAATATATATTATATAGTTTTTAATGTCAAATCTTTTTTTATTTTTATAAATTATTAAAATATTAAATAATTTTAAGCTGAAAAAGTAGAAAATAAGAGATAATAAATTTATAAAATAAATATCATTAAAGACATTTTAATTGAGTAACATATGTTACTGATGTTATGTTTCAATTATATTATAATGAATATATATTAAATTGAAAGGAGTCTTATGAGCACAATAATATTAGTTGGATTAGCAGCAATTGGTTTTATAGTATCATTATTAAAAAATAAGAAAAAAACTAAAAAAAGTTTAATGATGGCAAAAGCGATGTTTTTAAAAACTTTGAAAAGTATTTTTGGTATACTTTTTCTTATAGGATTTGTTTTAGCATTAATTCCAGAGTCTACAATTAAAGATTTGTTAGGAGGTGCTAATATAGTATTAAGTACAATTTATGGAGCATTAATTGGTACTGTAACAATTATACCAGCATTTATTGCATTTCCACTTTCTTCTTCATTAATTAAAAGTGGAGCTCATTTATCTGCAATAGCAGCATTTATTACAACATTAACTATGGTAGGATTTGCAACTATGCCACTTGAAATAGAAAGTTTTGGAAAAAAATTCACATTTATTAGAAATGGTATTAGTTTTATATTAGCCTTATTTATTGCACTTGGGATGGTGATTATATTATGATAAATATTTTGAAGAAAAATATAATAAATATTTTAGCATTTTTAGCATATTTAGTTGCATTTTTAGTTAATAAGAATTTATTTTTTAAAGCTATAAATATTTCTTTAGATTTTTTAAAAGAAATGATATCAATTTTACCTGCAGTAATGATAATTTCTGGATTAATAAGTGTATGGGCTCCAAGAGAAATGATTACTAAAAATTTTGGTAAAACTTCTGGTTTAAAAGGAAAATTAATCTCAATTTTTATTGGATCTGTTTCTGCAGGACCTATATATGCAGCATTTCCATTTACTCAAACTTTACTTAATAAAGGAGCTAGTATTGCCAATGTAGTAATCATATTAAGTTCTTGGGCAGTTATGAAGATTCCTATGTTAATTGTTGAAATTAAATTTTTAGGATTTTCATTTGCAGCAGTTAGGTATTTATTAACTTTCCCTCTGATTATATTAATAGGATATATAGTAGATAGACTAACAAATAGAGAAGAAATTTTATCACTTAGTAAAAAAGAAGATGAAAAAGTAAAAGAGATAAATGAAGTATTACCTAATCTTAATTGTAAATCATGCGGATTTGAAAGTTGTAAAAATTATGCTAGAGCAATTATTTATGAAAATGCAAAATTAGACTTATGTATTCCTAGTGAAGAATCAGTATCTAGAAATATAGAAAAAATTATAGAAAATCATAAGTAACTTTTTATATTAATCTAATATAATAAATTGAAAGTTTGAAGATGTGTATTTCTTAAAGTAATTTGATACTATGAAAAAATCATATAAATTTATCAATAATTTGATTTAATAAATTAATAATTAACGCTTCACATAAAATTAACATTGATCTGATACTTTTATAATATAATTATAGATGAAATTATAAAAGGAGAGAGTTTATGGAGAAAATCAAAGTATTATTTATATGTGTTCATAATTCAGCAAGAAGTCAAATGTCTGAAGAATTATTAAAAAGATTAGGTGGAGATACCTTTCATGTTGAAAGTGCTGGTTTAGAACCTGGTGAGTTAAATCCTTTAGCAGTAGATGCTATGGGAAAAATTGGTTATGATATTTCAAATAAAGAAACAAATTCTGTATTTGAATTTTATAAAGAAGGAAGAATTTATAATTATGTCATAAAAGTTTGTGGTGAATCTCAAAGTGAAAGATGTCCTATTTTTCCTGGAATTACCAAAACTATTCAGTGGAGTTTAGACGACCCAAGTAGTTTTGAAGGCAGTTATGAAGAGAAATTAGCTAAAACTATTAAAGTAAGAGATCAAATAAAAAATAAAGTTCTTTCGTTTATTCAAAATGTAAAATAAATATATAATATTTTAAAATCAATTATATATTGATTTAA
>JBNJDJ010000116.1:0-4170 GCA_051744845.1 Bacillota bacterium | reverse complement strand
TTATATAATTATGCCAAAATATGTGATGAAATTTCAGAAAAAGGAATATTTAATGATAAAAAAGAAAAGTTGTTTTTAAAAGAAGCTAGAGAAATTTTTGAATATTTAACAGAAAGGTATCCAGAATTTCCAGATTCTTATTATTATTTAGGTTTTCATTTTGCATTAGAAAATAATTATACTAAAGCAAAAGAATATTTTAATTTAGCAATAAAAAATGGTGTTGATGAAAATAAAAAAAGAAAAATAGTTGATGTATTACAAGATATTGATGATAAATCTGACTTTGAAGAAGGTTCAAAAATGATTTTAAATCAAAGATTTCAAGAAGGATTAGAAAAACTATTACCATTAGAAGAATATCATAATGATTGGTGGAATTTATTGTTTTTTATTGGTCTTGCTTATAGAAATTTAGAAGAATACGATAAAGCAATAGATTATTTTAAACGCACTTTACAGTATAATAGAGGACATGCTCAAACTTTTAATGAATTGGGGATTTCATATCTTTCAAATGGAAACATTAAAGAAGCAAAAGAAACATATGAAAAAGCTTTAGAAATAGACAAAGACAATCATGAACTATTATGTAATTTAGGAATAGTTCATTTAAATGATTCAAATCCTAATAAGGCTAAAAAATATTTATTAAAAGCTAAAGAAATTAAACCTGATGATGAAATTGTTAATGCTTGGTTAAAAAAATTAAATAATTAAAATTATAAACCTAACAATTTGTTAGGTTTTTTTAGTTGAATTCTTTTTAAAGTATGTTACAATGATATTAAAGGAATTCAACTTTTTTTGTAAGTGTTCAAATTTTTTTTTAATAAGGAGGGGATGATGTGATAAAAGATTTTAATCAACTGTTCGAAAAAGCTAAAAAACAAAGCAAAATGAAACTAGTCGTTTCTGCAGCAAATGATGAAAATATTTTAAAAGCTGTATGTTCGGCTGCTAAAAAAGATATTATAGAACCTATTTTAGTTGGAGATAAAGAAAAAATCAATAAAGTAGCTAATGAAATATCTGTAGATATTGAAAATTATGAATTAATAAACTTAAAAACTTTAGAAGAAATTGCTGAAAAGTCAGTTAAACTAATAAATGATAATAAAGCAGACTTTTTAATGAAAGGTTTAATAGATACTTCGATTTTATTAAAAGCTGTTTTAAATAAAGAGTATGGGTTAAGGACTACTAGTCAATTAAGTCATGTAATGGTATATGATGTACCGACATATAAAAAGTTATTATATTTAACAGATGGTGGTATGAATATAAAACCAAGTTTAGAAGAAAAAGTTAAAATAACTCAAAATGCTGTAGATGTAGTTAAAGCAATGGGAAATGAATATGTAAATGTTGCTGGGATTGCTGCTAAAGAAAAGGTAAATAAAAAAATGCCTGCTACTGTTGATGCAGATAAATTAAAACAAAAATCTAAAGAAAATATTTTTGGAGATAATGTAGTATTTGAAGGTCCTTTAGCTATGGATTTAGCATTATCAAAAGAAGCTTGCAAAGTAAAAGGCTTTAGTTCTAAAATAGCAGGAGATACTGATGTCTTATTAGTACCAACTATAGAAGTCGGAAATGCTGTTGGGAAAACGTTAACATATTTAGCTAAAGCTGATTCAGCTGGAATAATTATGGGAGCCAAAGTACCTGTAGTATTAGTATCTAGAGCAGATTCATTTGATGCAAAGTTAAATTCAATTGCCTTAGGTAGTGTAATTGCGGCTAATAATTAAGAGGAGGATTATATGAAAAAATTAATGACTGGTAACGAAGCAGTTGCTAGAGGAGTATATGAAGCAGGAGTAACTTATGCTTCAGCATATCCAGGAACACCTAGTACAGAAATCTTAGAAAATGTAGGACCTTATAAAGAAGATATAACAGCAGAGTGGGCACCAAATGAAAAAGTAGCATTAGAATCAGCAATAGGTGCTTCAGTTGCAGGTGCTAGAGCATTTGCAGCTATGAAACATGTAGGAGTTAATGTTGCAGCTGATCCTTTATTTACTTATGCTTATACTGGGGTAAATGGTGGTTTAGTTTTAGTTTCAGCAGATGATCCAGGTTCACATAGTTCACAAAATGAGCAAGATAATAGATATTATGCAAAATTTGCTAAAATTGCTTGTATAGAAGCTAGTGACTCTCAAGAATGTAAAGATTTTATACCAAAAGCATATGAGATAAGTGAAAGATTTGATGTTCCTGTACTTTTCAGAATGACTACTCGTACATGTCATTCAAAAAGTTTAGTAGAGTTTAATGAAAGAAAAGAAGTAGGAGCTAAAGAATATAAAAAAGATGTATCTAAATTTGTTGCAGCACCTGCTAATGCAAGAATTATGCATCCGAAAGTTGAAAAAAGACAAGCAAAATTAGCTGAATTTAGTAATGAGACTGATTTAAATAGATTTGAATGGAATGATAAAGATATAGGAATAATTACATCTGGAATATCTTATGTATATTCAAAAGAAGTATTTGGTGATACAGTATCTTATTTAAAATTAGGTTTTACTTATCCATTACCAATGAAAAAAATCAAGAAGTTTGCTGATGAAGTAGATAAATTATATGTAATTGAAGAATTAGAACCATTTATAGAAGAACAATTAAAAGCTGAAGGAATAGATTGTATTGGTAAAGAAGTTATTCCTAGAATTTCTGAACTAAATCCTGATATAATAGCAGAAGCTATATTAGGTGAAAAAAGAGAAACTGTAGAAATATCAGAAGATAAAAAAGTTGAAAGACCGCCTACTTTATGTGCAGGATGTCCTCACAGAGGAATTTTTTATGAATTAGCTAAAAGAGATGTAATGGTTACTGGTGATATAGGATGTTATACATTAGGTATGGCAGAACCATTAGATACAATCGATACTGTTATATGTATGGGTGGAAGTATTTCTATGGGACATGGTGCTGAAAAAGCATTTGAAAGAAATAATGTTGATAAAAAAGTAGTAAGTGTTATAGGAGATTCTACATTTTTCCATACTGGAATAAATTCTTTAATTACTGTTTCTTATAACAAGTCAAATACTGTAAATATAATTTTAGATAATAGAATAACAGGTATGACAGGACATCAAGAAAACCCTGGTACTGGTTATACATTACAACACGATGAAACAGAAGCTATTAATATACCTGATTTAGTAAAATCTTTGGGAATACCACATGTAGTTACAGTTAATCCTTTAGAATTGGATGATGTTAATAAAGCATTAGATGAATGTTTTGAATACGATGGGCCTTCTGTATTAATAACTAGGTGGCCGTGTGCATTAAAGAAATTTAGTGATTTAGATAAAGAAGAATTTGATTTGAGTAAGAAATTATATCAAGTTGATTCAGAAGAATGTAGAGGATGTAAAGTTTGTTTAAAAACTGGGTGTCCAGCACTAGAATTTGATAATGAAGGTGAAGTAGCATTAATAAATGAAAATATGTGTGTAGGATGTGGAGTATGTGCTCAATCATGTCCATTTGATGCAATTGAAAAGGTTGGTGAATAATATGTCTAAAGTAAATAATGTATTATTATCAGGTGTTGGTGGTCAAGGGATTATACTTGCTAGTAAAGTTTTATCTGCAGGTTTGATTGAAGCTGGTTACGATGTAAAAATGTCTGAAGTTCATGGTATGAGTCAAAGAGGTGGCTCTGTTACAACACAAGTTAGATTTGGTGAAAAAGTTTATTCGCCTATAATTGGATTTGGTCAAGCTGATATTTTAGTAGCTTTTGAAAAAATGGAAGGTGGAAAATGGTTAGACCATTTAAATCCTAAAGGTAAAATGGTTGTTAATAACCATAAATTACCGTCTGCACCTATATTAACCGGAAAAAAAGAGTACCCTAAAGGGATAATTGATGAAATAAAAACTAAGATAGATAGTGTTACTGTTGTTGAAGGACCTGAGTTAGCAAAAGAAGTTGGGAATCCTAAAACTATGAATATTATTATAATTGGTGCTTTAGTAAAATCATTAGGTTTAGAAAATAAAGTAGATTGGGATAAAATCATTGAAGATACAATCAAAGACAAATATGTAGAAGTTAATAAAAAAGCATTTAAACTTGGTCAAAAACAAGTTTAAATTATATAATCCTCTATTTTTATAAAGTAGAGGATTTTTTTT
>JBNJDJ010000115.1:0-4360 GCA_051744845.1 Bacillota bacterium | reverse complement strand
GATGATGAGCTTTTTGAAGAATTAGAAGAAATTTTAATTATGGCTGATGTAGGTATGAAAACTACAATGGATATTATAGATACTTTAAAAGATGAATTAGTAAAAAGAAAAATAAAAGATTCATCTAAAATAAAAAAAGTGTTAAAAGAAGTAATAATTAATATTTTAAAAGAAAATAATGATAATAAATTAAAAACTGAAACACCAACTATAATGTTAGTAATAGGCGTAAATGGAGTAGGTAAAACAACTACTATAGGTAAAATTGCCTATAATTTAAAACAAAAAGGTAAAAAAGTTTTACTTGCTGCAGGTGATACATTTAGAGCGGCTGCTAACGAGCAATTAATTGAATGGGGAAATAGATCTGATATTAATGTTATTGCTCAAGGTGAAGGTTCTGATGCAGGAGCAGTTATTTTTGATGCTATTCAATCAGCTAAAGCAAAAGATATAGATGTTTTACTTTGCGATACTGCTGGTAGACTTCATAATAAAAAGAATTTAATGAAAGAATTAGAAAAAATATTTAAAATCATTGATAAAGAATATCCTGAAGCTAATAGAGAAGTACTTTTAGTTTTAGATGCAACGACTGGGCAAAATGCTATTAATCAAGCTAAACTTTTTAATGAAGCAGCTGATATAACAGGCTTAGTTTTAACTAAATTAGATGGTACAGCTAAGGGTGGAGTTATATTACCAATAAATCATCAATTGGATATACCAGTTAAATTAATAGGTGTAGGCGAAGGTATTAAAGATTTACAAGAGTTTAATCCAAAAGATTTTGCTGATGCATTATTTAATTAATGGTGTAAAGTAAAAAAACTTGACAGGGGTTAAAATTTGTTTTATAATAGCTTTCGTGAGGGATATTATGATTGAACAAAAATATAATTTAATTATGCTTTACGATTTTTATGCAAAATTGCTAACTGACAATCAAAAGAATGTTTTAGATATGTATCTAAATTATGATTTGTCTTTAAGAGAAATTGCTGAGAAATTGGATAATTCGAGACAAGCTGTTTATGACAGTATTAAGAGAAGTGAAAAAAAATTAAAGACGTATGAAAAAAAATTAAAGTTAGTAAAAAAATTTAATGATATTAAGGATAAAACTCATAAATTTGAAGAAATTATTAAAGTGATACAAAAAAATAATAACTGCAAAAAAATTGATACGGAAATAAATAAATTGGAAGACATTGTAAAGCAAATAATTGATAAATATTAATGGAGGTTAAAATGTTAGATAATTTAAGTGAGAAACTCCAAGAAACCTTTAAAAAGTTAAAAGGAAAAGGAAAATTAAAAGAAAAAGATGTAAAGGCTGCTATGCGCGAGGTAAAACTTGCTCTTTTAGAAGCAGATGTAAACTTTAAAATAGTAAAATCGTTTGTAAAAAAAGTTAAAAAAAGAGCAGTAGGGAAAGAAGTTTTAGAAAGTTTGACACCTGGTCAACAAGTTATTAAAATAGTTAATGAGGAATTGACAAATTTAATGGGAGAAGAGTTAAAACCTATTGAATATTCATCTGAAACTCCATCTATTATAATGATGGCTGGACTTCAAGGTGCAGGTAAAACAACAACTACTGGTAAGATTGCAAAGTTACTTAAAGAAAAAGATGGAAAAAAACCGCTTTTAGTTGCTTGTGATGTTTATAGACCTGCAGCTATAAAACAATTAAAAGTTGTTGGTGATAAGTTAGATATTCCAGTGTTTTCAATGGGAGATAAAACTGATCCGGTAAATATTGCTAAAGCAGGTGTAGAACATGCAAAGAGAAATGGTAATGATTTAGTAATCTTAGATACAGCAGGACGTTTGCATATAGACGAAAAATTAATGGATGAATTAAAAAATATAAATAAAGAATTATCACCTAAGGAAATACTTTTAGTTGTAGATTCTATGACTGGACAAGATGCAGTAAATGTTGCTAAAAAGTTTAATGAAGCATTAGAAACATCTGGTGTAGTTTTAACTAAATTAGATGGTGATACACGTGGTGGAGCTGCATTATCTGTAAGAGAAGTTACTGGTAAACCAATTAAATTGATAGGTGTTGGTGAAAAATTAGATGATATTGAAGAATTTCATCCAGACCGTATGGCATCGAGAATTCTTGGAATGGGCGATGTTTTAACACTAATTGAAAAAGCTGAAAAAGCTTTTGATGAAGATGATGCTCAAAAACTTCAAAAAAAGATTAAAAATGATAAATTTGATTTTGAAGATTTTTTAGCTCAAATGGAACAAATGCGTAATATGGGACCTATGGGAGATATTTTAAAAATGATTCCAGGTATGGGTTCAGGGGCTTTAAAAAATATAGATATTGACGAAAAAGAATTAGATAAGATAGAAGCTATTATTAAAAGCATGACTCCTGAGGAAAGAAAAAATGTTAAACTTTTAAAAGGAAGTCGTAAACGAAGAATAGCTAAAGGAAGTGGAACTACTCCGCGTGATGTAAATAAGTTAATTAAACAATTTAAACAATCTAAAAAGATGATGAAACAAATGTCAAATATGCAAGGTAAAATGCCAAGTGGTCTAAACGGTGGGTTTAATTTACCGTTTTAAATAGATAAATAGTTAAATGAATACAGGAGGTGAATATAGTGGTAAAAATTAGATTTAGAAGAGTAGGAGCTAAAAAGAAGCCTTTTTATAGAATTGTAGTAGGTGATTCAAGAAGACATCCTTCAAAAGGAAACTTTGTTGAAGAATTAGGCTATTATGATCCAATTAATAAAGATGATGTTAAAATCGATAAAGAAAAAGCTCAAAAATGGTTAGGTAATGGTGCTCAACCAACTGATAGTGTTAAAGAATTATTTAAAAAACACGGTATTCTTTAAAATTCAGGAGGGGTAATGTGAAAAAATTAATAAAACTAATTGCAACAGAATTAGTAGATCTTCCTGAAGAAGTTGATGTAGTTGAAACTGAAAATAATGGGTATATTAAAGTTGAACTTAGAGTTGCTGACCAAGATATGGGAAAAGTTATTGGAAAGCAAGGAAAGATTGCTAAGGCTATTAGAAATGTAGCTAAAGCTGCAGCAACTAAGAAGAATCAGAAGGTTGAAGTTAAAATTACTCAAAACGATTAAGAATTCTCATTTGAGAATTCTTTTTTTTTAGGAGGTTAGATGAATAAGATAGAAGTAGGAAAAATAGTTAGTACTCAAGGAATAAAAGGTGAAATTCGAGTTAAATTTAATTCTGGATTAAACCAAATTTTTAATAGAGTAACTAAAGTTATTATTGATGAAAATGAATATACAGTTAAAAAATTTAGGCAAAAAGGTTCTCTTTTAATTATTAAATTAAATGAAGTTAATCATATAGACGAAGCTGAAAAATTAGTAGGGAAATATTTATTTGTTGAAAAAAAAGAATTGAAGCTAAAGTTTAATGAGATTGTTATTGAAGAAATTATTGGATTTGATGCTTTTTTTAATAATAAAAATTTAGGTAAAATTTTGAAAATAGATACAATGACTTCAGCTCAAGGCTTATTTATATTAGATAATGAAGTTATGATTCCTATGCATAGCAATTTTTTAAAACAAATTAATTATAAAAAAAAATTAATAATATTTAAAAATTTAGAAGGATTGATTTAATGAATTTTAAAGTTTTAACTATATTTCCAGAAATGTTTAATGGTTTTATTAACGAATCAATTATAGGTAGAGCTATTGATAAAAATATTATAGATATTGATTTGATTAATATTAGAGATTTTTCAAAAGATAAACACAATAAAGTTGATGATTCTCCTTATGGTGGAGGTCCTGGAATGGTTATGACTCCTCAACCTATTATAGATTGTATAAATAAAAATAAAGGTAAAGATACAAAAATAATTTTTTTATCACCTAAAGGAACAAAATTAAATCAAGATAAAATAAAAGAGTTATCAAATGTTAATGATTTAATGTTAATATGTGGTAGGTATGAAGGACTTGATCAAAGAATAATAGATAACTATGTAGATGAAGAAATTTCTATTGGAGATTATGTATTAACTGGAGGAGAACTTCCTGCTATGGTATTAATGGACTCTGTTTCTAGATTAATTCCAGGTGTATTAGGAGATGCAGATTCTTTTATAAAAGATAGTCATTTCAATGGTTTGTTAGACCATCCGCAATATACAAGGCCTAGAGTTTATAAAGATCTAGAAGTTCCAAAGGTTTTATTAAGTGGAGATCATGAAAAAATAAGAAAATGGCGTTTAAAAAAATCAATTGAATATACATATGATAAAAGGCCAGATCTTATAAAAAAAATATTAAATAAGTCGAATCATCCGTTAAAAAAAGAGATTTTAAAAGTTT
>JBNJDJ010000114.1:0-4501 GCA_051744845.1 Bacillota bacterium | reverse complement strand
AATCTGAAACTTTGCTTTAAAATTTTATTTACTGTTAATTTTTCAAAATCTTTTACTTTATTTATAAATTCTAAAAGTGACATAAATTTTTCATTTAAAATATTTGCTTCTTTTTCAGCATTTTTACTCTTAGATATTGTTTTTATTAATTGCTCATTAATATGATTGATAGTTGAAATATCTTTACCAATAGTCAAAACATAATTACTATCTTTACTTTTAACTACTTTTTTTAAATAAGAAAAGTCATCTTTGATAAACTCTACCTGATTAATATCTGTATTTAATAGTTTTTCTTGATAATTAACATGTTTATTAACATCAAAATTTAAAGAATTACTTTCCATTTGATTTGAATAGTTTTGAGTATAATTTTTAAACACTTTATTTGAGAAAACAATTTTATTAGATTGGTCAGTTATTGCTATTAACTCATTCATATTATTTAAAATATTTTCTAAATAACTATATTCTTCAAAAAATTCTTTGTTAATTTTTCTGTTTTGATCAATTTCTGTTTCTAAATTTTTTGTATTTCCAATTAATTTATGCTGCTTTTTTATAATATCTTTTCTAAAATTATCACTTACTCTAATATCTTTTTTAATTAAATTTAGTTTATTTTTTAAAATAAAATATAGCGAAATATTTAAAATTAAAATAATAACTAGAAATCTATATCCACCTAACATTCTTTTTAACAAAAATTCTGAAATTAATATCATTACAAAGGAACTGATAATATATTTTATAAATATTTTTTTATTAGTCATAATCACCTCATAAAAATAAGAGTATAAACTTGCGTATATACTCTCATTATACTATCTAATCAATTTTAAAACAAATATTTTTATTTTCTTTGTGTATATTTACAATTTCAGGTACATATTTTTTTGAATTGTAAAACTGACTTTCTTTTGTATTTATTCCTAAATATGAAATCACTAAAAATACAAAACCTGTTACTATAGATAATAGTTCACTATTAAATATGAAGTTACCTAATAAAACTCCTGATAATAATGCAACAAAAGGAATTCCATAAGCTATTGCTGCAGCTAATAATACATTTTGATTATCCATATTAACTTCAACAATATCTCCTACATTTGCTCCTTTTTCATTTAAAACACGAATTTCTATTTCATCTGAGTCATCTTCTGAATTACCGCACCCATGGCATCCGCTACAAGCAGTAGTTCTTGTAAGTTTAACGAAAGCAAATTTATCTTTACTTTTTATTATTTTTCCTACTCTATTCATTTTTCACCTTCTTTAATTCTAAATGAAGTTCATTAAGTTGCTCTTTATCTGGATTTGCAGGAGCATTTGTCATTAAAGAAGTAGCATTTTGAGTCTTTGGAAAAGCTATTACTTCTCTAATACTATCAGAACCTGTTAAGATCATTGCTAATCTGTCTAATCCATAAGCAATGCCACCATGTGGTGGAGCTCCGTATTTAAATGCTTCTAATAAAAATCCAAACTTTTCTTTAGCTTCTTTTTCACTTAAGCCTAAAGCATTAAACATTTTTCTTTGCATTTCTAATGTATTAATTCTAATTGATCCGCCACCTACTTCATAACCATTTAATACAAGGTCATAAGCATTAGCTTTAGCACTTTTAGGATCAGTTTCTAAAAGCTCAACATCACTATCTTTTGGTGCAGTAAAAGGATGATGTTTAGCTACATATCTTTCTTCTTCGTCATCGTATTCAAATACAGGAAAATCTGTAACCCATAACAAATCATAAGTTTCGTCTTTAATAACATCTAATCTTTTAGCTACTTCACATCTTAAAGCACCTAAAGAATCATAAACTACCTTTTTATCATCTGCTACAAATAATAATAAGTCACCTACTTCACCATTCATTTTATCAACAACATTTTTTATTTCTTCTTCGCTTAAAAATTTAGCTATAGGTGAATTTACTTCATCTTCTTTTATCTTCATCCAAGCAAGACCTTTAGCTTGATATTCTGATACAAATTTTTCTAATGAATCAATATCTTTTCTGCTAAATTCATCCATTTTTCCTTTAATATTAATTCCTTGAACAAATCCGCCTTTTTTAATTGTTCCACTAAAAACTCTAAACTCTGAATTTTTTAAAGCATCTGATACATCTACTAACTCATAACCAAAACGAGTATCTGGTTTATCTGAACCATATCTTTTCATAGCTTCTTCATAAGTAAGTCTTTTAAAAGGAGTATTAATATCTATATCTTTTACTTCTTTAAAAACTTTTTTCATTAATTTTTCATTCATTTCTATAACATCTTCTTGGTCTACAAAAGACATTTCAATATCTATTTGTGTAAATTCTGGTTGTCTATCTTTTCTTAAATCTTCATCTCTAAAACACTTAACAATTTGATAATATCTATCAAATCCAGATACCATTAAAATTTGTTTATAAAGCTGAGGTGATTGTGGAAGTGCATAAAACTTGCCTGGATTAACTCTACTAGGAACTAAATAATCTCTTGCTCCTTCTGGTGTTGGTTTTGTTAAAACAGGAGTTTCTACATCTACAAACCCATTTTCATCCATAAAATCTCTTACAACTTTTGAAATTTTATTTCTAGTCATTAACTTTTTAAACATTTTAGGTTTTCTTAAATCTAAATACCTATATTTTAAACGTAAACTCTCTTTTGCATCATCTTCATCATCAATATGAATAGGTGGTACATCTGATTTAGATAAAATTCTTAGTTCCTTTACAAAAACTTCTATTTGGCCAGTAGGTAAATCATCATTAACTGAGTATCTTTTTTTAACTACACCTTTTACAGCAATTACAAATTCACCTCTTAAATCACTTGCCTTTTCAAAAGATTTTTGTGATACATCTTTATCAAAAACTATTTGAGTTATACCTGTTCTATCTCTTAGATCTACAAATTTTAATCCACCTAATTTTCTGTTTTTTTGAACCCATCCCATCAAAATAACTTCTTGGTCTATATTTTTTTCTCTTAATACACCACACATATGAGTCCTTTTAAAATCTTTTATTGTATTATGCATCTTTTTTCTCCTTAACTAATTCTACTATTTTGTCTATATTATCCATATCAATTTCTACTTGTTTACCAGTTTCCATATTTTTAATTGAAATTATATTGTTTTCTATTTCATCTCCACCTAATATAATACTAAATTTAGAATTAAGTGAATCTGAATATCTAAATTGTTGTTTAAACGATCTTCCTAAATGATCTATATCAATTGAAACACCTTTTTTTCTTAATTTTGAAGCTAACTTAATAGCTGCTCTTCTAGTTACTTTATCAAAAGTTACTACAAATATATCTAAAGTATCTTTTTCAAAAACTTTAGTTTCTTGAGCTTCTAAAATCATTAAAAGTCTTTCTATTCCCATTCCGAAACCTACTCCTGGAGTTTCTGGACCGTCTACACTTTTAACAAGTCCGTTATATCTTCCACCACCACATACAGTAGATTGAGCTCCTAAATCACTTGATATAAATTCAAAAGCAGTCTTTGTATAATAATCTAATCCTCTAACTATTTTTTCATCTACAATATAGTCTATATCCATTATATCTAAATTCAGCTTTAATTCTTTAAAATGATTTTGACATTCATCACATAAATTATCAGTTATTTTTGGTGCTTTCTCAATATACGGCTGACACGACTCTACTTTACAGTCAAGTAATCTTAAAGGATTTGTATCAAACCTTTCTTGACAATCTAAGCATATATCATCTAAGTGTTTTTTATAATACTTTTTTAAAACTTTATCGTATTTTGGTCTACACTTAGGACACCCTACTGAATTAATTCTTAAATCAATATTTTTTAATCCTAAACCACTTAAAAAATTATCTGCTAAAGCAATAACTTCTGCATCAGCAGTTGCGTCTTCAGCAGAAAAAGTTTCTATTCCAAATTGATGGAATTGTCTTAATCTTCCAGCTTGTGGTCTTTCATATCTAAAACACGGTGTTATGTAAAAAAGTTTAGACGGTTGTTTTTGTGCAAAAATATTATTTTCAATAAATGATCTAACAACTGGTGCAGTTCCTTCAGGTTTTAAAGCTAAACCATCTTTTATTTTTTCTTCTAATATATTTAAATTTCCATTTTTTATTTCAACTCTGTGTTCTTGTCTAAGACCTACAACATTAAACATTTCTTTTTGAACAATATCGCTAGTCTCTCCTGCTCCTTTTTTAAAAAGTTCAGTTGATTCAAACATAGGAGTTCTAATTTCTTTAAAATTATATCTTTTACAAATATTTCTAAATTCTTCTTCTACAAAATGCCATTTACTAACATCTTTTGGTAAAATATCATTAGTACCTTTTGGTTTTCTTATCATATATACCTCCATTTTCAAAAAATAAAAAAATTCCTAGCCCCTAAGGACGAGAAATTTCCCGCGTTGCCACCTTATTTGGTTAAACCCACTTGTTTAGTCTATCTTAACTTAGGTATCTTCATTTAACTTCCAAT
>JBNJDJ010000113.1:0-4530 GCA_051744845.1 Bacillota bacterium | reverse complement strand
GTTTGTGTTTTAGGTAATTATGTTTTTATTTATTTTATATATTTGAAAATTTTAATTTTGAAGAAGGTTTTATTATAAATTAGAAAGTTTTAAGTCTATAGATTAAAAATGATTTATCTTTATCACTTTAAAAATCATAGTAGATATATTTTATTAAAATAAAGTATATAATAATTGAATATAAAGACATAAAAGAGTTATTTTTTTACACAAATCAGATATTAAATAGAATAAAATAGAAAAAGTAGACGACATTTTACTTACATCATGATATACTAAAACAGTAACTGGTGTATAAAGAAGAATATATAAGAAACATTTAAAATGTATCAATTAAAAAGGAAATATTTACATAGAAAAACAAGTGGTAAAAATATAGATTGAAAAATATGAAAATTTAATCGATTAGTTTTAATGATTATTATTTATAGAATTATATAAAATTATTAATTGAAATAGATTCTTAAAAATTAATTATATTTAATTGAAATAATTATTATAAATATAAATTATGTAGATATTAGAACTAATTTTGAATAAAGAAGCTATAAGAACTTATAGTTACTTAAATTATAATACTTAAAAAATTCGAAAAATCACTTAAATATTTAAAAAATCTAGTTAAATGTATTGTATTTCTAATTAGAAAAAGGACTGATTATAATGAAAAAACAATTAACTATAGTATTTTTTATAATGGTTATTATACTAGGAGTATTTAACCTAAATATAGATTTTGAAGATACACAAAAAGAAAAAGTTTCAGTTAAGAAAAATACATCGCAGAAAAACTCTATTCAGAAAAATTTACCTCAAAAAAATGATGGTAAAAAGTGGAGAATTGGTTATTGTGAAAGTGAAAAATTTATTAATTATGCAGGAACTTTTTTCGCATTACTAAAAGGGCTTGAAGAAATGGGCTGGATTTTAAATATTGATAACATCCCTTATCAAGAAGGTCAAAATGATACTAAGGTAATGTGGGAATGGTTAAATAATCATGCTACAGGACCTTATATTGAATTTGTTAGTGATGCTCATTATAATTTATATTCACTTGATGAAGCGAAAGAAAAGGAAATAATTGATCGATTAAAAAATAAAAAAGATATTGATTTGATGATCGTAATGGGCTCGGCGGCTGGAAAATTTTTAGCAAATAACAAGCATGATACTCCTACAATGGTATTTTCAGCAACAAATGCAGTACAATCTCAAATCATAAAATCTAAAAAAGATTCTGGAATTGATCATATTTGGGCTCACATGGATGCTGATAGATTTAAAAGACAAGTATCAGTTTTGTATGATGTCTTTAATTTTAAGAAATTAGGAGTAGTCTATGAAAATTCTCCAATTGTAAAAGATTATTCTGCAATAGCAGATATAGAAGAAGTTGCAAATAAAAAGGGTTTTGAACTGATAGAATATCATGTTAAAAATCCTATTAATCAATCAGATAAAACTCGTTACTATAAAGATCTTGCTATAGCTTATGATAATATAGCTAAAGAGATTGATGCAATGTATATAACAGTAGCACATATAGAAGCAAGTAAATTAAACAGTTTGTTAAAACCTTTTTATACTAATGAAATTCCTGTTTTTTCTCAATTAGGCGACCAAGAAGTTAAATATGGTGCTTTTATGAGTATATCTTTAACAGATTACAAAAATATGGGTAGATTTGGAGCAAATCAGATAAGTAAGGTTTTAAGAGGTGCAAAACCAAGAGATTTAAATCAAGTATTTAAAAGTACTCCCCAAATTGTCTTGAATACAGAAGTTGCAGATAAAATAAAATATAAGCCCCCCTTTAAAATTTTGTTAATAGCAGACAAAATATATAATAAAATAAAAAATAGTGGTGGTCAAAATGAATAATAAAAAATTAAGATATATTTTAATAATTTCTGCAATCTTTACAATAGTTTTGTCTCTTGCATTTACAGGTTGGCTTAACATAACTTCATTTATCCAAAATTATAGAGAATCTTTAATTAGAGGATATACTATAGAAGCTCAAGAGACAGTAAAAAAAATTGAATATGGAGTTGAATATGGTAAGAGTTTAAATAGATTTCATGGAATGGATGAACTTCTTAATGATATTGGAAAAAATAATAAAGATATATCTATAGTTAATTTAAATGGTAATATGATTTATCATACAAATGAAGAAAAACAAGGTAAAAAGGTTAATGAAAAAATTTGGAATGATTTAGAAGGCAATAAATTAGACTATGAAAAAAATTATAGATCTATTCATAAAAATGATAAATATCATTTGTTTATACCAATTAAAGATAAAGATACAAATCATATAGGTTTTTTAAAGTTTTCGTTTAAAGATAAATTGATTAAAGAAGAAATTAAGTTATATACAAAAAAACTATCCTCTGTTTTAGGGATTATAGCTTTAATAGCTAGTATATTTTTAATAATTTTAATATCTAAAATAAATATAATAGATAAGAACAATAAGGTAAAGAAAAAATATATTTTGACAATTTTATTAATAATACTTAGCTTAACCCAACTGATTTTTTCGTTTGTAAATTATTCAGTATTTGAAAAAGGTTACGAAGATATAGGACAAAATAATACAAAATTAGTAGCCAGAATTGTAAAAAGAGATATTGAAAGTGTTATTGATAAAGGAGTTTTATATAGACATCTTTATGAAATATCGGATTATTTAGATGAAATTAAAGAAATAGTACCAGAAATAAATAATATATATATAAAAAATAAATCTAATAGAATTTTACATTCTACCAAAACTATGAGTTTTGATAAGTCAAATAATAATTTTGTTTATAACAAACCTTTGATAGTAGATGATAAAAATAATACTCAAGTGATTAGTGTAGAACTTTCAAACTTTTATATACGCGACAAAATGAAGAATATATTAGTAGATATGATGACTAGTTTAGCAGTTTCTCTTTTATTTATGGTTGAGGTTACATTATTTATTTTTATTATAGCAGAAAGAAAATTTGGTTTTAAAAGCAAATTAAATAAAGAAAATTTTCAGAATGAAGACAAAAAAATAATAAGACCTTTGAGCTTTCTAGTTTTTACAGGTGCTTTTATGCCAGTTTCTTTTATACCAATTATTATGAAAAATTTGTACAAGCCTACTTTTAATCTTCCAAAAGATATTATATTAGGACTACCTTTGTCAGTAGAGAGTTTATTTGCATTTATTATGATTATGGGAGCAGGTTATTTAATAGATAAAAAAGGATATAAACCTTTATTAATTTTAGGTATTTTGATATTTGCAGTTGGTACCTTACTTTCTAGTAATATTTTAAATGTATTTCAATTTCTATTTTCTAGAAGCATTGTAGGGTTAGGTTTAGGTCTTATGATTATATCAATGAGAAGATTTGTTATTTCTACTAACTCTAATATTAAAAAAGGCGAAGGTATTAAGGCAATGAATTCAGGAGCTTTAGCAGGGATAAGTTGCGGTGTTGTTATAGGCGGGATGATTGCTGAGAGATTTGGATATCCTATGGTATTTTTTGTATCTATTGGAATTATTTCATTAGCTCAAATATTTACTGTAATGATAATGAAAAACAAAGTTAGAACTTTACCAAAGTCTTCATTTGAAAAAAATATAAAAAACACATTTACAAGATTCATAAATAATTCAGAAATGTTAAAGTTTTTAATTTTAATTTCAATTCCTGTATCAATTGCTAGTATGTTTTTAATTTTTTATTTACCTATTTATATTGATATAATCGGTCTATCTGCGGCAAATGTAGGTATAGCATTTTTGATAAATGGGATTTGTGTAATTTGTTTAGCACCTATTCTTAGTAAATATACACAAAAATATTTCGGGATACTTAAATCTCTTATTTTATCAATTATAATTATAGGGATTTCTTTTATATTATTTTCTTTAAATAATAATATTATAATGGTTTTTGTAGTTGCTTTACTTTTAGGAGTTTCAGAAAGTTTTGGATTAGCAGCCCAAACAAACTATTTTTTCCAGATTGAAATGATAGAACAAATAAGAAAAGAAAAATCTGTTGGTTATTATAGTTTGGTCAGTAAGTTGGGACAAATAATAGGTCCAATAGTATTTTCTATAGCTATAATGATAGGTATAGTAAAAGGAGTTGGATTAATTGGTTACTTAATTTTATTTTCACTTTTGATTTTGATATTTTTATATAAAAAGGATAAACTTTGAAAAATTAGTTAAGACTTTATTGACTATAAAAATATAACAAAAGTATAACGGAGGTAAAAGTTGACTGGAATTATAGATTCAGGAAGAATTAAGAATAATTATGATCAAAAATATTATAACTATAAAATTAAAGTTTTGGATAAAACTTATTTTGATGAACTTTTTTCTATACAAAAATATATAGCAAAGAAACTTAATAAACCAGAAGTTTATATATTGCTAAAAGAAAAAGAATTAATTGAGATGCTAGGTGATAGGGGAATTGTCGTTGGTGTATTTGTTAATGGAAAATTATATGGTTCATGTGG
>JBNJDJ010000112.1:0-4680 GCA_051744845.1 Bacillota bacterium | reverse complement strand
TAAATTTTCTATATAACGCTAAGTGTCTCATATAATCCTTTCTTTGATTTAAAAAAAGATTAGCAAAAGCTAATCTTATGTTTTATGTATAATGTGCATCTATCTTCGATAATTTTTATATACGTTACCATAGTAGTTAACTCATATCAGGTGAGCTTACGGCACATAAAAGATCTCTATTACTGCTGCTTCCTTCCGGATCTGACAGGATTCTAAAGGTTTTATTGCGTAAGTCCCAATAATCAACACCACTTACTATGGGCAGACCATATAAAAATATACCTTAGATAAACTTCAACCTTGCTATAGCGGTTTGCAAGTTACAAGGCTCCGCTACCACCCCATTTAGCACACAAATATATTATTAAAGCTGTACATCTATTTTCGAAATTCCATAATACACGTTACTGTAATAGTTAACTCATATCAGGTGAGCTTACGGCACATAAAAGATCTCTATTACTGCTGCTTCCTTCCGGACCTGACAGGGTTCTAAAGGTTTTATTGCGTAAGTCCCAATAATCAACACCACTTTTTACAGGCAGACTATATTACGAAATTCCTCCAATAGACTTCGACCTTGCTATAGCGGTTTGCAAGTTACAAGGCGCCGCTAGGACCCCGTCTAGTACAGCAAATCTATTGTCGTAATTTATTAAAAAACTTTTTTACTAAAGTAGAACATTCTTTTCTCATTAATCCTACATTTACTTCTGGTTGATGATTTAAACGTTTATCAGAAAGAATCTTATAAACTGATAAAACTCCACCAGCTTTATTATCTGGAGAACCTATATATACTTTTTTAATTCTAGATTGATATATAGCTCCACTGCACATCACACAGGGTTCAATTGTAACATACATATCACACCCTGTCAAACGCCACGTACCAAGACTTTTACTTGCATTTTTTATAGCAATTATTTCTGCATGTTCAGTAGCATCTCGATTACTTTCTTTTAAATTATGACCTCTGCCTATTATTTTATTATCTTTAACAATAACTGCCCCAATAGGTACTTCGTTTTTATTAAAAGCTTTTTTTGCTTCCTTAAAAGCTTGTTTCATGTATAATAAATTTTTATTACTCATCATTTTTAGGCTTAACAAAATCTACTAAATTAATTATTTTTTGTATTTCATACTCAATTAAAGTATTTTGATCATTTTGGAATTCTCTTCTCTCTTCATTAATATTTTTTAATTCTTCAATTCTTTTTTCTAGCTCTCTAATAGAATTTTTATTTCTTTCAATAATTTCTTCTGATTTATTAACAGTATCCTCTAGTACAGTATTAAGTGCATCAATTCTATTATATGCATCATTTAATAATTTTTCTTTTTCTAATCCTTGTACATTCATTAAAGATAATACAGTCTCTCTCTTTACATCAACTGGTAAATTTTCTGGAAGAGTTTTAGATAAAATATCAATTATAAATATAGACTTTTTAGAATCTAATGTTAATCTAGCATTCTTATAAATATCCTCAATAGTCAAAAGTTTATTTTTTTCATATGAATCAATAAAATCATCTAATTTTTTACTTATATTTTCTTCTTCTAATTCTTCTTGCTTATCTTCTAACTTCGATTTATTATCATTTAAATTTTTATCGATAGATTTAATATCTTTATTCAACATTTCTCTAACTTCTTTTTGGTTATCTTCGTTATTATCTTTATTTAAATTTTGATTATCAATTTCTTCTGATTCAGAATCTTTTTTTACATCACTTTCCTCATCTGATTCATTATTTGATTCATTATTTGTTTTTTCTTGATTTTCAGAATCAAAACTTTCATCTTGCTCTTCATCAACTTCTTCAATTAAACCCAACTTTTCAAAAATATTTTTTTTAGCAACCAAATTCATTTCCCCCTAATATTTACTTTGATATGTTTTTTTTAGTTTTTCTAAATGTTTTTTATTTATTTTAACCAAATTCTTTATATTAGAAATTTGTTGATTTTTCATATCTAATTGAACTTTTTTTATTTCAATTTGATTTTGCAAAAAAATTTTATATTCCTCTAATGATTTAATTTGGTTATCTTTAATTTTTTTAAGATCAACTTTATCATCTTTAAACTTTTCTAAATTTTCTTTTATTATTTCAATACCTTCTTCTTTTATATATGTAATATTTTGACGTTTTGTTATATGTTTTTTTAACTTATCAATTTTTTTGATTTTTTTATATATAGTGACTTTACTAACGCCTAATTTTTTGGCCACTTCAATTACTCTTAACATACTCCTCCCTAATTATTTATTAAAATTTAATATCTTTCTATTTATATTTAAGAGTTTGTTTTGATACTCAGATAGTATTTCATTTTTTTGATATATCTCAGAATCTAAATCTAATATTTTCAATTTATACTCTTTAATTTTTTGGTTTAATTTATCAATATCTTCATTATCTTCTTTCTTATTTTTCTTTAAATCTTCATTTTTAAAAAAGATATTATAAAGTAATTCTATTCCTTTATCATCTACATAAGTTAAACCATTTTCTTTTTTAGTATGATTTTTTAATATTTTTTCATTTTCAATTAACTCTTTGATCAATACTTTTTTTCCTATTTTAAATCTATTTGCAATTTCGCTAAGTTTATACATAATACCTCCTAGCTGTTAACCCCATTTTACACTATTTTTTACTAGTTTTGCAAGTAAAAAAAATAATTAGTTATATTTAATTTTAAAATAAAACAGTATTTCTCTATGTTTTAAAATAAAACATTCTTATTTTAAGATTATTTATGTTTCAATATCATACATTTTAATTTTTCTATATAAAGTAGATCTACTTATATCTAAAGATTGAGCAGATAATTTTATATTATAATCAAAATATTTCAAAGTTCTCTTAATTAATCTTTTTTCAGAGAGCTTTATGCTTAAAATATCAACCTTTTCAGGTAATATAAACTTTGGTAAATCTTTTACAGAAATAACTTCAGATAAAACATTTTCATTTATAAAATTTATAAATTTATCAAGATCATAAAAGTTATTTTCCCAATCAATTTTACTAATTAAACTTTTAGCATTTTGATCTATCATCTTATTTGTCTTACTTTCTATCCAACTTATTATTTCTTTATCAGAATACTCTGTTAACCTGTTAAAAGCAATTTTATTTGTTGTTAACCGGGTTAACAGTTTATCATTTAAAAGTTGTTCTTTTTTTATACTTTCAATATTCTTATTAGTTTCGCATATTATATATATATTATTGAAATTTGAACTTCTTTTTCTATTGTTGTTAACTAGTTTACTATCTATTATTTTTAGTAACTTTCTTTGATTATCATAATTTAAATAACAAATATCTTTAAATACAAATAAAGTTTTAACTTTTATATTTTTTAATGTATCAAAATCAAAATTTAAAAAACAATTTATTTTTTTTATTTTATATTCTTTAAAATTTCTTTTTTTAATATAATCTATATATCTCTCTTTTCCTGTACCAGTTTTTCCTATTAAAAATAATGGCAAATTTTTATTTTTTAATTTATATTTTTTATCATCAAAATTAATATAAAATTTATTGTTTTTAGTATTTTTTTTGTTAATGTTTTGGTAATCAAATTTGTTAATTTTTTCTTTTATTTTTTTTATTTTTTTTTGAGAATAATTTTTAAAGTTACCTTCAATTCCTATTACACCGTATTTATTTTCATTTCTATTTATAATAAATCCATGAGTAAATTTATTATTATATTTAGAGCTTAAATGTTCACTTTTAAATACACTAAAATCATTATTTGTTTTGCTTGAAATTTCACCGCCTGTTGAAAAAAAATTCTTTTTATCATTATATTTAAAGTAATAAACTTTTTTAGAATCTAAAATTAAGTATATATCATATTCGAATTCATTTAATAAATCTTGTATTTCTAACTTTAATTTCTTTAAATATAAAAATTTAGAAGTTAATTTTTGATCAATATCTAATTTTTTATTTTTTAACAATGTATATCTGATCCAAGCATTTGCTATTTCATTTCGTAAATTTTTTCTTTTCATTGAACCTTTTTTTAAATATAATTTTTTAGTTTTATTTATTTCTTCAAATTTATTTTCTGAAAAACTCATTTTATCACTCTTTCTTATTTTAATCTAGAAATATCTAAAGGTATATTAACTATTATAATCTTAAAATTCAATAAGTGTTTCAAATTGAAACATATTGTAATTGTATCATATCTTTATATATTATAAAATTAAAAAATTGTTTATTAAAAATTTATTTCTATACAACATCATTTTTCGAATATTTTCTTAAATTAAATAAATCTGATTATTTTTTATCAAATATATCTAAAAAAAACTACACTAAATCTATGATTTAAGAGAAGAAAAATTTATATGTATTTCCGCTAAAACACAAGTTCTATATGATGGTATGTTATAGATGTTAGTGCCAGACAACCAGATGGGCTTACCCCGTGGAGCGTCAAATGATATAATTAACAAAGAAAAAGATAAAGTATCTTCTAAATAAAAGGAATGCATACCTTGTTAAATGCCAATGAATATATGAAGTTTCAGTCACTAATCCTTAACTGAGTAAAATAGTCAAAGCATAAGTCTTTCTGGTAGTCGGCGTTTTGCCATCGCCCTAAGTAGCCTTAAAGAATGAAAACCTAGCTTTAATGCGA
>JBNJDJ010000111.1:0-4773 GCA_051744845.1 Bacillota bacterium | reverse complement strand
TTAATTTAAATTTAACTTATGATATTTCTTTTACTAATAAGTTAAAAGAAATAGTCATAGATTTTAGAAATAATGATAATTATACTCCATTTAAAGGCTTTAAAGTTAAAATTGATTTTACAAAAGATATTCCATTTAAAAAATATAAGTTGTCTAAAACTAATCAGATAGATAATCTTAATGAAATAAATTATGAAGAGATAATAGATGATTTAACTGATGATATTTATAGTAATGTCGAGAAAAATGATAAATTGATTAATGATATTAAAGAAAGTACCTTGTATGAAGGTTATAAAAGATATTTTAATGATACAAGTATTAAAAATATGATAAGAGAAATTTTAAAGCAAATATTATAAAAATTTATTTAGTAAAAAGTCTTCTATATTAAAAACTAGAAGACTTTTTTAAAAAAATATTATTTAATAATGTGGATTATCTTTTGTATAACTCTTTTTTTGACTCTCATAATCTCTTGGGATAAATTTTTTATTATTTTGATAGGCTTCTAATTTTCTAATCATTTCGACACAGTTAAAACCAGCTTTACCATGGACTGTAAAAGTTTGTCCTCTGTATTTATTCGCAAGATCCACAGCAGTTCCTTCAGGAGATTTTTTATTAATATTTGCATTTGCATCTAGTAATAAATCCACTATTTTAAATTTACCATATTTAGAAGCAACCATTAAAGGGGTCATTTCAAAATTTCTATCTTCCTTTTCAATATCTACGCCTAAATTTATTAACCTTTCAGCAAATCTATAATCACTTTTTCTACTAGCTAACCACAAAGGAGTTTCTCCGCGATTATTTGCATGTGTATAATCTATTCCTTTATCTATTAATTTATTCATTAACTCATATTCTTCAAATAAAATAGCATAAAACAAAGCATTTTCACCTTTTTGATTAAGATGATTAATATCAATTTTTTTAGAAAGTAAAATATCTATAAGATCTTTAAAACCTTCTCTAATAGATTCCATTAATAAACTTTCACCTTGTCTATTAAATCTATTGAATTCCCCTCTGTTAATTGCACCTTTTATTCTTTTATAAGCATTTAATTTCTTTTCTTTTTCAATTTTTGCCCATTTTTTAAAAAAAATAAATAAACCAATAAATATAGTTAATACTACTAAAGCTATTATCATTTGCACCTCTTTTCTTAGTTGTTAAAAAAATTAATTACCATTTTTATTTTTTGAAAATAGATTTATAAAGTATATCTTTCTAAGATTTCAAAAAGATAGTTTGATATATTTTGAAAGTTTTCATTATCAAAAGGATAATAGCCACCTTTTTTAAATGTCTTTTTATTATATGAAACAGTGATAAAACCTGCTGGAGCATCTAAAATATCTTTGTTTGTTGATAAATCCTCTGGTAAGTTTAAAAAGTTATTTGTCTTTATAACATAGTTTTTCAAATCTTCAAACTCTTTTTCAGAGATTTGAAAGTCTTTTTGCTTTTGAATATCTTTTATAATTTCTCCTTCAGGCGACAGATTGTGATAAGCTAATTTATAATTAAAGTTTTTATTATTATTAATTATTATAGTTTCTTCGTATTCGTGATTTCCTTCACTGTATTTAAGTTCAAAATCTAATGAGTTATTAACCTCTGGTCCTTCATTATACATAGATGTTTCTAAAGTAACAGTAATAAAAGTTAGTACTAATAAAAAAAGTATAATTAGGCCTATTAAAATTTTTTTATAAGTTTTATTAATAGATATATTTAAAAACTGAGTAGTTTCATCTTTTTTTCTAAATATCAATTCAGTAATTATTCCTATAATTAGTCCAATAGTTAAATGAAGTCCAAATATTAATGTAGAAGCTAAATATTCCCAACCAGCAAAAGTATTTATAGTATAAATATTTCCTAGTAGACTAGAAAATAAAAGACTTATAGATAATGTAATATATAAATATTTAAGCTGTAAATATCCTATAAGATTAATAACTAAATTTATTATAAAAACAAAGATATAAAGTAAAAAGATACCACCTTTAAGAAATTCCGCATTAAAAGTTTTAGCTATAATTAAAGGTATAATAGTTATTATTAGAAAATATATTATAGTTGTTTTTATAAAATTTACTAGCCATTTAGATAATTTTTTATCTGGGAAAAAAGAATCCATAAAAAGCTCCTTTATTTTTTATTTAAATTAATTTTCTTTTTAAATTCTTCTGCATAACTTGCATCAGGATTATCAGGATCTGCTCCTTCTTCATAAAATTCTACATTAATGTTGTATTCTAATGTTTCATTTTCAATTAGTTTACCTGAACACTTATAATTAGCAGCTAACATAACTTTAGGTAATTTATCCATCTTTTTAGGTTTTGAAAAATGACTATCAAAATGATATATATTTCCATTATTATCTTTTACATAATAATTTGTAAAATCACTACTTACTGTTTCTAGGTCCCAGTAAAGTGATGCATTAATAGTAAAAGAATTTTTTTCTTTTTCAAATGGAAGTGCAAATGGCATTAATTCTATTGTATTTGTAAATAAAAAGTTTTGAGTTTCAAAATTTATAGCTTCATTTTCAAAAGGAAAATCATAATTATTATTTTTAGGTACTTTTAACTCTGATGAAGGAAAAATTATAAAAAAAGGTAATTTTTCATTTCCATACCATGAAGAATTATCTAAGTTACTTGAAACTTCTTCTTTAGAGTCATCAGTATTTTTATCATTATTTTTTGATAAACTTTTCTCATATCCTTCTAAACTCTGATAAATAAAACCATCGTCTTTAGATTTGTGTTTTAATAAAGTATAAAACATATCTTTTTCAGGATGATATACAGGAGTGATTTCCAAATACTCACCTACCCAAAAGGGAGTAGAAGTATGTTTTAAATATCCTTCATTTTTTTCGAAATCAAGTACATATTCTGCTGCTCTATTAAAATCATTTTGTGGTTCTATAAATAGTTTTTTATTATTTTTTTCAAATGTTAATTTAAAATAAGTATTCAAATATTTTTCTTGTTGATTAATTAAAAAATCCATAAGTTTTTTATCTAAAGGTTCTTTATGTAGCCATACATCTCTTGGACTTATTTTATAAATTCCACTTAAGTCATCTAATGATAAACTTTTATGTTTATAAACTAAAACATCGTAGCTAACTGATAAAGAACTAACGTAGTCTGTATATTGAATACTTCCTTTAATAAATACATTTCCATTATTAACTACTTGACCTTTGAAGAAACTTTCAACATTTTCACTTACATACTCTGCATTTAGAGTTTGATTATTAAAAGTTTTTACATACATTTTTTGATTAAATCCTGAACTAGAAAAATTTAAAATGTTTTTATCATACATATCTTTTTCAAAAAATATAATATCGCTAGATTTTTTATTAATAAATTGATCTATTTTCTCGCCATCGAAATTGTAATCTGTACAAGTAAGATCAACCGAGTAAAACTTATTATATTCTTTTTTCTCATTAGGAGTGTTACTTGTATTAGCATCTTTGTTGTCAACATTTTTTTCACTACTACTTAAATCATCTTTGTCCTCTGTGTTAATAACATCTTCACTATTTTCTATTGATTCATTTTCAGATAAATTTTCATCTTTAGCTAAATCATTTTCATCTGATGGACTAAGTAGTATAAAACCTAAAATTGCAATTAATAAGACTGCTAAAACTAAAAAAATTTTTTTACCTGTTTTTAAAACACTAGAAGACTTATTATCTTTAGTTAAACTTTCTTTTTTAATAGGTTTAGGAGTATTTTCAATTTCAGTTAATTGATTTCCACATTCATTACAAAACTTTTGATTATCATCTGTTATTTTAGCCCCGCAATTTGTACAAAATCTAATCATAGATTATCGCCTCCAACATTTTCAAGCTTTTTAGCCTCTACTTTAAAGTTAATAGTTTCTTTATCTAATGTTAAATCTAGATTACCTTTTAGTTGATTATTTTCTGCAGGTTTTAAGATAATATCTGCTTTTTGTTTAAATATTTCTTTTGTAGATAGATAGCCTTCTATAGTATTAAGATCATTTTCCGATGAAAAGCCAATATTATAAATATTTCTTTTGTCGAGTACAAAAAGTTCTATTAATTCGTCTTCATCTTTAAGTATTATTTTTAAAGTGTGTTTTTCATCTAAAAGGAGTTGATGTTTTTTTCTAAGCTTTGAGTCAGTTTTTAAAGTTACTTCATAAGTTCCTTCAGCTGTTTATAGAAGCTCTTGTGTTTTTAAGTGTTCTTCAAACAGTTCCTTTTCTTTTTGACTAGCAGTTTTCGTTATAGAAACGCTTACAACTAAATATAAAGCAAATATAATTAAAAACATTACTCCAACTACTTTAAAAAGTGTTTTCATAAATGATCCTTTCTAAACTTATAGAAAAATATATTATATATTTTATACCCACGAATTTTCAAAATATTCAAAAAATAGTTGATTTTGTAAATATTTGGGTATAGTATATAATAGATGAATAAAAGTTGCATTAGTTTTTTAAAAGTAGGTGGTTTATGTTTAAAAAAATAGTTTTTTTAATTTTAATAATAGTACTACTTTTACATAGTTTTTCTTTTATGGAAGAATCTATAAAAATTAAAGATTTAAATTTAGGTGAAAGTAAAAATTTAAAAGTATCTTTAGAAAACTCTTTAATTTCTTTTAAGCCTATAAAAGATGGAAGGTATGAGTTTTTAATTGAAACTAAACCATTAGATACTAGTGAAAGTTTTATAAAAAGGGATAT
>JBNJDJ010000110.1:0-4841 GCA_051744845.1 Bacillota bacterium | reverse complement strand
TTTTTTATTTTATAAAAATAAAGGAGTGTTTATGGAAAAAGAGATTTTAGAGTTAATTGGTAATACACCTGTAATAAATTTAACATTCGATGATATTGAAATTAAGTTAAAATTAGAATCAAGAAATTTAACTGGCAGCATAAAAGCAAGAACAGTTTTAGGAATGATTCAAAAAGCTGAAAAAGATGGTATTTTAAAAGAAAATTCAACTATTGTTGAACCTACAAGTGGAAATACAGGCATAGCTATTTCGATGTTAGGAAGATTAAAAGGATATAATGTGAAAATCGTAATGCCTGAGACAATGAGTGATGAAAGAAAAAAAGAAATTAAATCGTATGGAGCTGAATTAATATTAACTTCTGGAGATCAAGGAATGAAAGGCGCTATTGAAAAAGCTGAAGAAATTATAGATAAAAATGAAAATTATGTATATTTAGATCAGTTTAGAAATCAGGCAAATAGTGAAATACATTATAAAACAACTGGTAAAGAGATTGTAAATCAAGTACCTGATTTAGACTATTTTATTGAAGGAGTAGGTACAGGTGGATCTATTACTGGTATAGGAAAAAAATTAAAAGAAGAAACAGATGCAAAAATTTATGCTATTGAACCTGAAGAATCAGCTGTAATTTCAGGTAATAATCCTGGACCTCATAAGATTCAAGGTATAGGTGCTGGATTTATTCCTGAGATATTTGATACTGATGTATTAGATGGAATTATTAAAGTAAATAGCGATGAAGCATTTGAAATGACTAAAAAAATTCGTGATAAATATGGTTTATTATTTGGTCTTTCAACAGGAGCTAATGTTAAAGGAGCATTAAAATTAGCTAAGATGTTTGAAAATAAAAAGATTTTAACAATAAATTGTGATATAGGAGAAAGATATTTATCTACTGATGTTTTTATTTAAGGAGGAAATATGTTTAAAGATATGAAAAGGTATTTAGATAATATTAAGAAAAAAGATCCTGCTGCTAAAAACTATTTAACAGTTTTACTTTTATATCCTACAGTACATGTTATGTTTTTTTATAGAATTTCAAATTTCTTATATAATAAAAAACAATATTTTTTAGCAAGAGCATTATCTCAATTTGCAAGATTTTTAACAGGGATAGAAATACATCCAGGTGCCACAATTGGTAAAAACTTATTTATTGACCATGGAACAGGAGTAGTAATTGGAGAAACAACTGAAATAGGAGATAATGTTACAATTTATCAAGGTGTTACTTTAGGTGGTACTGGAAAAGATACAGGAAAAAGACATCCAACTATTCAAGATAATGTTGTAATTGGCTCAGGAGCAAAGGTTTTAGGACCAATTCTTATAAGAAAAGGAACTAAAATAGGAGCTTCATCAGTTGTATTAAAAGATACCTTTGAAAATTCTACGGCAGTAGGTGTACCTGCAAAGATTATTAAAAAAACAGAGAGAAAAATAATTGATCTTGATAATAAAAGAAAACTATATAATGATGTAGTAATTTAAAATGATTTCCTTTAATAGGGATCATTTTTTTTAATAATTTTTTAAGTTTGCACAAATTAAAACTTTAGAATATAATTAAATTATGTTAAAATTAATTAGTGAACTAAATATCAATTGAATTTAAGGAGAAAAATGAAAAATATATCATCAAAGAGATTAGGTGAACAAAAAATAGTAAATTTATTATTTAAATTATCAACTCCAGCAATTATAGGTATGCTTATACAAGCTCTTTATAATGTTGTAGATAGTATATATATAGGTAGATTAAGTACTAAAGCATTAGCAGCACTTTCATTAACTTTTCCAGTACAAATGATTTTAATTTCTATATCTGTAGGTACAGGTATAGGTGCTAATTCTTTAATTTCAAGACTTTTAGGAAAAGGTGACAAAAAAAGTGCTAATAATACTGCTGAACACGTAGTAATTATTTCAGTTATTTATGGAATTATTACTGCTTTTTTTGGAGTATTATTCTCAGATAAAATTCTAAGATTTTTTACTCAAGATCAAGTTTTAATAAATTTAGGAACAAGTTATATTAGGATAATAATGCTTGGTTCTATAGCAATGTATATTCCAATTATATTTAATAATATTTTAAGAGGGGAAGGAAATACATTTATACCTATGGTTTGTATGTTAATAGGTGCAATAACCAATATTATACTGGATCCTTTTATGATTTTTGGAATTGGTTTTTTTCCTAAATTAGGAGTAGAAGGTGCTGCCTATGCAACTATTATTGCAAGATTTATAAGTGGTATATTTATTACAATTGTTTTATTAAGTGATAAAAACGAGGTTAAACTTAATTTAAAAGATTTTAGTTGGGACAAAAGTATAGTTAAAAAAATATATAAAGTTGGATTTCCTGCTATGCTTATGCAGCTTTTAGCTAGTGTTATGATAGGTGGTATGAATAAAATTGTTATAAGATTTGATGAAGTGGCTTTAGCAGTAGTTGGTATATACTTTAGATTACAATCATTTGTATTTATGCCAGTTTTTGGACTAAATCAAGGATATATCCCTATTGTTGGATATAACTACGGTCATAATAATCCAAAACGAATGAAAAAAACAATAAAATATGGTATGTTTATTGGATTTGTTTTTACAACTTTAGGGTTTATTTTATTTCAGTTTTTTCCAGAACAATTAATTAGTTTATTTAATGATGATAAAGAGCTTTTAAGATTAGGTGTAATTGCTTTAAAAAGAATAAGTCTTACTTTTCCTATAGTAGGAATTTCTATAGTAGGATCTGCAACTTTTCAAGCTTTAGGTAAAGGTATGCCTAGCTTGATAATTTCGTTTATGCGTCAAATAATTGTATTACTACCAACAATGTATTTTTTAGGCGAAGCATTTGGATTAAATAGTTTATGGTATGCTTTTCCTATTTCAGAAGTTTTGACATTTATAGTCATTTTATTTTGGTTAAGAAAAACAGTTAAAAAAGATGTAAAAGAGATGAATGAAGATTTTAAAATTTCTTAAATAAGGAGATTTATGAAAAAAATAGGAAAATTATTTTTTATAATATTACTTATAATTCTTTCTTTATACCTATTAACAGACCATATTTATAATGATGAATATGAAGTTGCTTATTTAAAAAGAGTTATTGATGGAGACACTTTATTAGTAAATTGGTATGGACAAGAAAAGAGAATAAGATTATTAGGTATAGATACACCTGAAAGTGTAGGAGAATATAAAGATAAACCTCAAGAATATGGAAAAGAAGCTTCTGAATTTGTTAAAAAAAATATTACTGATAAATTATATTTAACAAAAGATAAAGAAAATAAAGATAAATATGGTAGATTATTAAGATATGTTTGGACAAGAAAACCAAAAGAAGAATATATTGATAAACATATGATAAATATATTGTTGATTAAAAATGGATTAGCTGAAACTCTATTTATAAAACCAAATTACAAATATAAAGATATATTTAAAAAATACGAAAAAGAAGCAAAGAAAAAGAAGTTAAAAATTTGGAAAAATATAAATTAATAATAGTTTAACAAATTATATGTTTTTTTTAGATTTTAATGGGTAATAAAAAAATATAGATAAGAAAGGAGAGGGTGTTATGACTATTCATTTTTATTACGACTTTAAACAAGATTTAATAGAAAAGCTAAAAGAAGATTATGAAGAAGAATTAAAAGAAAGAAAAGAAAGACTTCGTAAACAAAAACAATTAGATGAAGCTGAAGAGAAAATATTATCATATTTTAAAACTATTAAAAATGGTTTAAATGAAGTTTTTGAAGTTTCAAATGGTTTTGTAGACTATGAAGAAGGTGGCGACTATATAGTTAAATTTACTTTAGGAGAGAATAGCTTAAAATTTATACGTAGAGAAAATTCTATTGAAATAAGTGAAAAAATTTATATCAAAGAGGCTGATATAGTTGAATCAAAAATTTTAGCTAATATAGTTCCAGGAAAGAAAAAATGTTTATTGAAAAAAGTGGGGGAATTACATACTGGAAACCACTTTGACACAAATACAATAAATTATTATATGAGACAAGTTTTTTCTCAATATACTGAAAATAAATAATAGCTTATTGGCTATTATTTTTTATTTGATTTATTAAATAAATTGATGTATAATAATGATAACCATTATCAAAGGAGTGGTTTTCATGAAAAATAAAAAATGTAATAAATACTTAGATTGTTTACATGACCATAATATGTATTTTGAATTTAATATAATACGTAAATTAGGTCCTTTATTATTAGAAGATAAACCAATACATTTATTTTGTTTTAGAAAAGATTTTAAATTTAAAGATAAAATTCTTAAATTAATAAGAAAAGATTTTAAAGATTTAGAAAAGATAAAATATAAGGTTATACCATGTGTAAATGATACTATAAAGATTCTTTTTTACAATATTGTAAATATAGAGAAAGTATTAAATAATAGACCTAAGGTAGATTTTTTAAAAAAACAAGGACATAATGAATTAGATGATTATAAACATTTTATTAATTTTTTTACTAAAAAGCTTGAAAAAAATATAATTCCACCAGAAATAGGAATATTTTTTGGTTATCCAGTGAAAGATGTAATTGGTTATATTGGTCACCCATCTTTAGAATGTACTGTTACAAAAGGTTGGAAATTTTACGGTGATCCTAGATTATCTGAAGAGAAATTTAAAAATTATTCAACGGCAGAAAAATTATTAGAAAAATACATTGATTTATTTGATGAATCGACTAGAAAAATAATAAAGTCAATAGATAAAGATTTAAGTTAATATTAACTTAAATCTTTTTTTTATGATATAATTATATTTAA
>JBNJDJ010000109.1:0-4865 GCA_051744845.1 Bacillota bacterium | reverse complement strand
TACCAGTTTGACCATGTACATTAGACCAAAAAACGATTTTCAAAATTACCTCCTTTTTTAATCCCCCTTTTAATATCCGTTTTTGAAATATCTGTTGTTTCATCTACAACATTAAATAAAAAATCTTTCATAGGCTTAGATAATTTTTTTAATCTAAAATTGTCTTTATACTGTACTTGATATTGCATAGCTAAATCGTCAGAATCTAAATTGATATCTGAACTTATTTTGATATTCGAAAATTTACTAAATATATAATCAAAATATTCTTTATCTAATGTTTTATTAGTAGCATTAAGATATACTAAAATAAATTCTTTAAGCCTTTTATTCTTTTTTAAAAAAGACTTTGACTTTTCAATATTTATTTTGTTAAAATCTGTAAAAATGAATTTTTCATCAAAATCAATTTCTCTCTTTATTCCCCAATCATAATTAAAAAGTAAATAGTCATATTTTTCTAAAGACTTTTCATAAAAATTATAGCAATCTATTCCTAGATAACTTACTTTTTCAAAATCTTCAAAAGGAAAAACAGTTTTCATTTGATTTAATTTCGTATTATCAACAACCGCTACATCCAAGTCTAAAAAAGATAAAAGTTGAGCAATATAAAAAACAATATGTGCTTTATAAATTCCTATAAAAGCTATTTTAGTCAAATTCATATTCCTCCTTATTCTCTTCTGTTTCTTTATTTTCTTCTGTTTTTTCAACATTTTCTATTTTATCTTTTCTTATTTTCTTATCTTCTTCATTTTTTTGTTCAATTGATTCAATAACTTCTTCATCTACTTCTTTAAATTTTTCTATTAATTTTTTTCTTTTTTCAAAATCTTTTTCTAAATATTCTTCTTTAAAACCATTTAATTGCTTTAAGATATCTTTGTTAGGTAAATAGTTTGAAATAGCCTTAGTTTGTATATTTGGAGCAATATATTTGTCTATATATATTATAGTTCCTTTAATACTTGATTGATCTTTAAAAGCACTACTTAATAAAAGTCTCTCCTTTTCATTTAATTTTAACCAAATAGTATTACTTTTTAAATCAAAGTCAATTAAACGCTTTTTAGATAAAACCCTAAATTCCTGAGCATTAGGAAAATTTATTCGAACATCAATAAATTCTCCTTTTTTTAATTTAGTCTGAAGCATTAATCCATTAATTTCTTCAATTCTTAAATCATCGCTTATCTTACCTTTAAAAACCATTGATTTTAATAAAACATCTCCAAAAGATAAATTTATCCTAGCTTTATCTCCTAATTGGCTTTTTTTAAAAAAATGCTTAGTTTCTAAATCTGTAAAAATCTCTTTTTTTATTAAATTATCGTTTGTAAGAGTTTCGCCTTTAGAAATATACTCGTTAGCTATATATACTTCCTTTTTAGACATATACTTCTTTACCTTTAAATTTTCAATTTCTTTTTTATATTTATTTTCAATAGCTACAATTTGACTTTTATATAACCTAAATCCTAAAAAACTAATTCCTGAAATTATTATAATAAAACCTAAGGTTATAAATATTATTTTTTTATAATTTCTTTTTTTACCAAATCCCATCTTTAACCTCCTGGATTATTTTTTTAAAAATATTTTTATTATCACTTTTTTGCATAAACTTTTTAAAAAACTTTTTAGTATCTTTTTCTAAAATAAAAGGGTTTACATTAAAAGGTATAGTATAAACAGGATTCGATATTTTAGAAGTCAAATCTTTTAAATATTTTTTATTTATAAAAGGTACTAAATAGATCCATAAATTTTTAGGGTCCTTTTTATTTAAAGAATTATAAATATTCAAAGTCTTATTTACCTTCCAATCTATACCTGAACATACACAACATTTTAAATCTCCTATTAAAAACTTTTTAAAATCCAATATATCTTTATAATAACCAAAATCTAAAATTATAAATTCATAGTTATGTTTTTCATTGTTAAAAAAATTATATAAATCTACATTAAAATAATAGTCAATAGAATTGTGACTAAATTTATTTTCTTTTATTAAAACATTACTTGATTTCCCAAAATCTAAAATATCTTGAGAGTTATTCATTTCAATAAAAGCAACACTGTGTTTTATGGATAAATAGTTTGATAACATAATTAAAAAATGAGTTAAGCCAATTCCACGATGAAAAGATAAACCTGATATGACTTTGCTTCCGAGATGATGAATATATGATGGATTTTTTAAATCCGAAGTTTGAGTTTTTCGATAATCTAAAAAAGATACTTCTTGATAAGTTAAAGAACTTTTTAAAATAGTTTGAAATTTTGAAAGTATCTTTTTTTCTTTTTGAGATAAAATAATGTTATAAATACCTAGTTGAACAATTTCTTTTAATAATTTATCTCCTGCAGATAAATTACTAGCTAAAATAATAAATTTTAAATTATTATTAGATATTCTAAGTGAGCGCAATTCTTGAATTAATAAATTTTTATCTAGAATTAAATCTAGGTCAATAACAATTGTTTTTACTTTATTATTTTTAAATTGCATAACTTCTTGAGAAAAATTAATTCTTTTTAAAAACTTTAAGTCAATAGTATTATAATTTTTTTCTGCTATTTTTTTAAAACCTTTAAATAATTCTTTTTTAATAATTAAAACAAATATATTCTCACCACCTTAATTAAAATACTTATAAAAAAACCTACTAATATACCTTTTAAAAACACATTTTTAACCTCTTTTTTTCTTAAACCTTTTTCAACATTTTTTAAATCATCTAAAAAGTCTTTTATAAAACTATATCTATTATTTGATTTTTTATTTGTAGCTTTTTTTATAACCTTAAAAAGATTCTTATCAGTAACTTTTTTGAAATATTTGTCAGAAAATTCAAAAAAGTTTTTACCTAAAATACCTCTTTTTAAAACCATACCTAAACTATATATATCACTTTTTTCATTAGACATTAAAGTGTTTCTAGTTTCAGGAGAAATATAGTAACTTTTAAAACTCTTTTTTTCATCCCTTTTTAAATAATTGAATTTACAAAATCCTAAATCTATTATTATAATTTTATTTAAAGGAGTAATTATTATATTATCAGGAGATAAGTCTCTATAAATAATATTTTTTTTATGTAAGTAATTTAACGCTTTTGCTATTTCTTTACCAATATGAATAATTTCATTAGTTTCCATATTTAAATTTTCATTAAAATATTTTTCTAAAGTTTTTCCTTCAACATATTCTTCTATTATATATGCAAAATCATCCTTATAAAAAATATCAACAATTTTAGGAAAATATCTTGAATTTATTAATTTTAAAATTCCTTCTTCTTTAAAAATATTATCATTATTTTTCACTAACTTTAAAATCCACAGAGAATCTAAAAAAATATTTTTTACTAAATATACTTTACCTTGGCTTCCTTTTTTTAGTTTCTTTACAACTTGATACTTATCAAAATAGATTTTACCTAAATCTAGTTCATAATTAAATTCAACATTTTTAACTGTTTTTTGCATGATTTACTCCCCTAATTTTTTGACTACCCGAATTGTTAAACTTAAAACATTTTTTTAATTTATTATATTTTTTTAAAAATCTATATTTTGGGTAAAATCCAAATAGAGGTGAAATTTATGAAAATAAAATTTATAGGAGCTACAGAAGGAGTTACAGGATCTAATTATATAGTTTCTACTAAAAAGTATAATTTTTTAGTTGATCTAGGAATGTATCAAGGTGAAAAAAATCAAAGTGAAAACTTAGAATTTAATTATCAAGATATTGATTTTGTAATATTAACTCATGCACACATTGACCATATAGGTAAAATACCTTTACTTTTTAAAAATGGATTTAATGGGAAAATTTATTGTAGTTATGAAACAAAATATTTAAGTGAAATTTTATTAAAAGATAGTGCTGAAATTCAAGAAAATGAAACAAGTAAAGAAAATGAACAAAGAAAAAAAGCTGGTCTCCCAACAAAGAAACCTTTATATAACTTAGAAGATGTTCAAAAGTCTTTATCATTTTTTTATCCAATTGATTTTGAAAGAGAAATCAATCTAGATAATATAAAATTCAAATTAAAAAAATCTAATCATATACTTGGTTCAGCTAGTGTAGATTTAAAAGTTAATAATAAAAATATCTTATTTTCAGGAGACTTAGGTACTAGAAATAACAACTTATATTCTGAAATCAAACCTTTTGAAAAAAATTATGACTATTTAATTTTAGAGTCTACTTATGGTAATGATACTCATCCAAATAAAACTGCTAGAAGAAAAAATTTAAAAAATTTAATCTTAAAAATATATAATAAGAAAGAGATTGGACTTATCCCAACTTTTGCAGTAGGCAGATTACAAAATTTAATTATTGAAATAAAAGAGATACTTAAAGATGATAAGACTAATAAATTTAAAGATATTAAATTTTTTATTGATTCTCCTCTTGGTAAAAAGGCTACAGATATTTATAAAGAATATTTTAAAGAAATTGACTTTAGTAGTGAAAATATTTTTTGGATAGATAATTTAAAAGAAACTTTTAAAATTTTAAAATCTAATGAACCTAAAATCATTTTATCTTCAAGTGGAATGTGTTCTGGTGGTAAAATACTATTTTATTTAAAAAAGTATTTAGAAATGGAAAGTACAAATATTATATTTGTAGGATATCAAGCTGAAGACACTTTAGGAAGAGATATTTTAGAAAAAGAAACTGTTAAAATAAAAGAAAAAATTTATGATGTAAAATCAAATATTCATAATTTAAAAGGTTTTTCTGCCCATGCTGATCAAAAGGATTTATTTAAATATATTTCTAATTTAAATAATCTTAAAAAGATATTTTTAACTCATGGAGAAAAAGAAACTAA
>JBNJDJ010000108.1:0-4876 GCA_051744845.1 Bacillota bacterium | reverse complement strand
ATTACGTGGCATCCTAAGTCTTCTAGGAAGCAAAAATATGGATTTGTATTAATTCTTATACTTCTTATAGGGCAATTATCTATTAGTGCATTTTATTTTTCAACTTATAAGCCAAGTGAGTTTTATAATGAAAGCACTTCCCTTATGGCAAATGCATATGGTATTTTACCGTTATATGTTTATGAGCTATATTTAAACATCAAGGGAAAACCAGATTTGGATATTAAAAAGGAAGTTATTGAGAATCCTGAGAAAATCGCTGCTGAAGATAATAAAGATTATCAGTTGCCAGAAGATACTAATGTACTTATTATACAATTAGAGTCATACGATGCCAAAATGCTGGATTATGAACATAATGGTAAGAAAATAAGTCCATTTATGAGCAAATTAAAAAATAAGTCAATTTATTTTGACAACATCTATGCTCAACATATCAACGGAAGTTTTGATGCAGAGTTTGCTGTTCTCACCTCTTTGTATCCTATAAATAAGAATTATTCTTTTTTGAATAATAACATGGAAAATTATAATTCTTTAATAAAAATATTTAACAATAAAAATTATGAAACATTGGCTTTTCATGGCAATGACAAAGAATTTTTCTATCGAGATAAAGGTTATTATGAATTAGGTTACAATCGATTTTATAGTCAAGAGGATTATAGTTTTGATAATAATCATTATGACTTAGAATCTAGTTTTGGAGTTAATGATTATGATTTTTTTGATCAATCCTACAATTGGTTAAGTAAAACTGAAAAACCTTTTTTAGGGTATTTCATTACAGTAAGTAGTCATACGCCTTTTAATTTTTATCCGGAATCAGAAAATACGGATTTTGAGGATATTGAAAACCAGTTGGTCAAAGATTATTTTGAATCTATTAGGTTTGTAGATACCTCATTAGAAATGTTTTTTAATAAATTAGAGAAGGATGGTTTATTGGAAAATACTATGGTTGTCTTGTTTTCAGATCATAATGCGGATATAAACAAAGAAGAGTACTTATCAAGTGGTTATTTTGAAAGTGAAGCAAATTTTAAAAAGCCTGAGAAAACGCCTTTATTGATAATGCATCCAGAATTAGAACCAGAAGTAATTAGTAAAACTGGAACGGTTACTGATGTAGCACCCACACTATTGGAACTTTTAGGTATTGAAAAGCCAGAAGAGTTTCTGGGAGTTTCCTTATTAAATAATATACAAAAACCTGTTTATTTTTTACATGAAGTGCCACAAATACTTTATAAAAATCAACTTTTTTTAAGATTCCCATTAAATGTTGATGGGGAGTATGTATTTGAACGGATTGCTAATATTGAAGGGAAAGAAGATGTAAATGTGAAACTATCAAAGAAATGGAAAAACAATTTAAATGAGACTGTAGAATATATGGATATGTTAATTAATAATTTTTCTGAGACAATTGAAGATTAAGTATCTTTTTTAGAGGTTTTCTAGGTACCAACAAATTAACTTATTCAATAAAATGTATAAATTTAGGTAAGATAGATAGCCATAATTTTAAAATTCGTTATTTATTATTTTGTTGAATATTAATGCATAACTAGCATAATTATTAGCAATTAAAAGTTTGCTATTTTATTGATTACTGATACTTGTCAAATTTAAATTAAAATATAGAGTATTGGAGTGTGGAATTATGGAATATAAAAAACTATTAAAAGCTATATCAAGAGGAGATTATGAATTTGATAAAGTGGATAATGTTGATAAGATTATTGATTATATGCTTGATAATATTGGAAATTTAGATTCAAAACTTCGTGATGATTTGATTTATTCAACTTTTTCAAAAATTATTACTAATAGAAAAATAAGTGATGAAAAATTAAAGTGGTTAATTTCAAAAATAATAGATAAAAGACATTTGTTTTATCATATTAACGATAATGAAGAAACATCTGTTTTTACAAGAACTTTTTCTGTTTTGGTAGTTGCTTGTGCTTTATTTAGACATAGAAAACAAACTTTGTTTACTAAAGATGAGTTAACAAATATATTTAATAAAGTAATTGAGTATTGCAAGTTAGAAAATGACTATCGTGGTTATGTTGATGTATATGGTTGGGCTCATTCTACTGCACATATAGCAGATGCATTAAATCAATTAGCTATGTGTGATGAATTTAAAAAAAATAAATTGAAAATTATTTTGTCGATGGTTAAACGTAGAGTTTGTATTGGAACATATACTTATATTCATGAGGAAGATGAAAGATTAGTAACGGCAGTTATAAATATTATTAATAGAAATGAGTTTTCTATAGATGAGATAAAAAAATGGATTAGCTCTTTTGGAGAAGTAACACCAATAAATGATTATATGATGAATTATTCAATGAAATTAAATATAAAAAATTTCTTGAGAAGTTTATATTTTAGGTTATATAGTAAAAATAAAATGAATGAGTTGCAAAGCATTATAGTAAATATATTGGATGAGTTATAACCTTTATTTATTTTATCTTCTTAGATGCTAGGAACTAACAAATAATTATTAGAAAGGGCCTTTAGAAGTTAAATTAAAAAAATTATTAATAGATATTTAAATGGAATAATTGGTTAAAAAGGGAGATAAATAAAGATGGAATTGTGGTTAGAAGATAAAGGTAAATATCAATTAAATGAAAACTTATATATAGTCAAAGCTGAAAAAGAAGAATTTTCTATATATGAGTCAGTTTATGGTGATGGAAAATACAATAGGTATGCAGTAAAAAACTGGGATTTAAGATTAGCAGTTAGTTTAGATACTCCTTTTGCTAGAAATGATAGTTTTTATTGGATATTTAAAAAAGATACAAAAATTGGAGGCGTTTTAATTGAACCAAATGTAATTTCTAGACTTTTTTTTATTGTCCCATTTAAAGACTATTATAAAGTTATAAAACTATTAAAGAAATTATTAATAAAATGGTCCGACCCAGCTAAAAACATATATGCATTTCAAATTAATAACGAGCAAGGTAATTATTTTGAAATGCTAGGATTTTGGAAAGAAAAAAGTCGATGTTGGATGATGAGACCTACTGAAGAAATGGATTATAAATGTGATTTAGATTTAGAAATTAAAAATCCTAAGAAAGAAGATAGTAAAGAAATAGCTAAATTATTAAATTTAAGTTTTGAAAATGGAGTAGATAAAAATAGTCAATTAAATAAATCTAGTAAAGATGAGAGTTTAAATAATTGGTTAGAAACCGTAGATGATTTTTTTGATAATACAAATGAGTTTTTGATTGAAGCATCAAGTATTATATATGATACTAATAGAAAAATGATTGGAGTATGTTTAATATCTATATTTGAAAATTGGCCTTTAATCCATACAATTGCTCTAGACCCATTATATTCCGGGAAAGGGATAGGTCGAATAATGTTGAAAAAAGGAATAAGTACTTTAAATAAAAATTATTCGGTTGTACGTTTATTTGTTACTAAAGGTAACTCTGCTGAGTCAATGTATTATGAGCTTGGATTTGTTCAAGGAGTAGAGTTTAGTAAGTATTATTTAGCTAAAGATAATATATAGATAAATGGATATTTTAATATATAAAAATATATTTTGTATTAAAATATCCATTTGTTTTTTTTGTTTATTTACTAAATATAATTTTCTACAAATTGTCGTGCTGTTCTACCTGAACGCCCATTTTGAGAAAGTGCCCATTGTTTTGCAGCTTTTATAAACTCTTTGTTTTCAGGATCTATTCCATAATCTTTACCAATTCCTTTGACAATTGATAGATATTCTTCTTGATTTGGTGCGTTAAATGAAATTGTGATTCCGAATCTATCAGAAAGTGAAAGTTTTTCATTTACTGTGTCATTTCCATGAATATCATTAGTATCATTTCTATCGTCCCATGTTTCTCTTATTAAATGTCTTCTATTTGATGTTGCATATAAAATCACATTATCAGGATTTTTTTCAACTCCACCTTCTATTATAGATTTTAAATGTTTATAATTTGTCTCATTTTCTTCAAATGAAAGATCATCAATGAATATGATAAAATTTTTATTTCTGTCTTTTAGGATATTTAATATATCTGATAATTCTTCTAGTTGATCTTTAAATATTTCAACTAACTTTAACTCAGAATCATTAAAATGACTTATGAGAGCTTTTACAAATGATGATTTTCCTGTTCCTCTTGCTCCTGCAAGTAAAACATTATTTGCTGGTTTTCCTTTAACAAAAGTTTTTGTATTATCGATTAAAGTATTTTTTTGATATTCGTATTCATAAAGATCATTCATATCAATATAATCAAAATTTTTTACACCATGTAAATTTGAATTTTTCCACTTGAATGCTTTGAAATATCCTATTTTTCCATATCCATTTGATTTAATATATGAAATAAAAGAGTTTAAAGAGTCTTTTAAATCATTACTTTCAATAAAATCATTTTCTGCTTTAATTAATTTTGAGCTAAGTGATATCTTTTCTTTTGAAAGATAATTAGTATTGTCTCCTATATATTCTTTTATATTTTCAAGATTAAAATCCATAACTGATTTTATATTTTTAAGGTCTTTTATTCCTTGCTTATAAAATAGACTATCTTTTTTTAGGTTTTTTTCTTCACAACCTTCAGTAAAAACATTTTTATCTTCAATAATTTTTCTAAAAACATAAGATTTCAGAATATTATTTTGGAGTGGGATTGGCTTATTTACATGATTAAGTGAAAATATCATATCATAATAAATTTTTTCTATTTTTGATTTTTTCAACTTATTTTGAAATGCATTGATTAAATTAATATACTTTTCAATAATTTCATCACTTAATATTTTTCTGAAAACTGTTAATTTCATTAAATCATTTACTTTATCCATT
>JBNJDJ010000107.1:0-4884 GCA_051744845.1 Bacillota bacterium | reverse complement strand
AAGGTATTATTAAGGTAGCTAAATAAAAGAGGTTCAAAGTTATATTTTTAAATATTAAAAATATAAAGACAATTTAAATATTTTTTTAATATTTATATGATATATTTGTAATGTAGGTTAATAAATAGGCAAACTTATTGTGAAATAAGGACGCAAAGCTTAGAGTCTCTTTGAGATAGTCAAGTTGCAGATAAGTTTACTGCAATTTGCAGTATTTTTTTGTTTAAGGAGAGAATTATGGAATTTATAAAAAGATATTTTAAGACTTATCAAGGTTTGCCAAAGGAAATATATATAATTGCTATTGCTAGATTTATTAATGCAGTAGGCTTGTTTATTTTTCCATTATTAACGTTGATACTTACAAAGAAAATAGGAATTAGTGAATCCGAAACAGGTTTTTGGATTGCTATATCTGGTTTTTCATCAATACCTATGAGTATTATAGGAGGGAAATTAACAGACTATATTGGTAGAAAAAAATTGATAATAATCCCTAATATAATAGCAGCAATACTTTTTGGAATTTGTGGATTTTTAGAACCAGAAATGTTAATGGTTTATTTAATTATAATAGCAGGATCAATTCTACATAGTACAAGACCGGCAATGAACTCATTAATAGGAGATTTAACAACACCAGAAAATAGAAATGAAAGTTTTTCATTATCCTACTTTGGTAATAATTTAGGTTTTGCCTTTGGTCCATTTATAGGAGGATTACTTTTTGAAAATCACCTTAGATTATTTTTCTTAATAGATGCATTAACTACTGTTTTAGCTACTATTTTAATGGCTTATACTATCAAAGAAACTTTAGAAAAAGCAAAAGAAAATACAACTCGAAGTATGGAAAAATCAGTAAAAGGATCAGCTTTTAGTGTATTGTTAAATAGACCTATTATTATAATTTTTTCAATACTCTTATTAGGTTATCATTTTATTTATGCACAGTGGAGTTTTTTAATGCCTATACATTTAGAGAGTTTATTTGTTGATAGAGGAGCAAATTTATTTGGTAAATTTGCAAGTTTTAATGGATTAATTGTTGTTATATTTACCCCAATTATTACTAATGTCTTTTCAAAAATGAAGGATTTAAGAAAATCTGTTATTGCAGGTATTTTATATACAATAGGTTTTGGACTTTTAGGATTTATTCAATTTAAATTAGCATTTTTATTAAGTGTATTTATTTTCACTTTAGGTGAAATCCTTTTGGTTATAGCAGTTATGCCATTTATTTCTAATCATACGCCAGTTTCTCATAGAGGAAGAATTAATTCTATTGTAAATATAATTCTAGGAGCAGGACATATGATAGGGCCTATAATAACAGGGAGACTACTAGATTATATAACTATACAAACCACTTGGAAAGTAATAGGTATTATAGGAACTATTTCAACTTTAGGTATATTAGTATTAGATATTTTTTATAAAGACAAAACTATAGCTCAAGGAAAAAAAGTAATTAATAAATAATTTATAAATTATATAAGGGGGAAATATATGATTATTTTAAAAAACATTAAACTTTTTTACTATCCTTAATATTAAATAAGTTTTAATTGTTGAGGGCATTTAAAACTTGAATGAAAATTTAATGATTAAGGGGGAAATAAATGAAAAAACAATTGATAGGAATATTTAGCTTGGTAATTATTGTTCCAATTTTATTAGTAGGTTTTATTGCTAATAAAACATCTATTGATATAATTGAAAATCAATTAATTAATACTACTAACGATACAACTATCCAATTAGTAGATAATTTTGATACTTTTTTTGAAGGATATAATAATAGTCTGAAGATGTTGAGTGATAACGAAGAAATTAAGACTATTAATTCAGTAAGTGAGATAAAAGATATATTAGATAATTACTTATCAGGACATAGTTTGGTGCAAAGTGCATATTTAGGAACTGAAGATAAACAAATGATTTTAAGACCAAAACAATCTCTTCCAGATGGATATAATCCAAAGGAGAGACCATGGTATAAAAAGGCAAAAGAAATGAAAAAATTAGTGTGGACTAATCCATATAAAGATGCTTCTAGTGGAGAATTAATAGTAACTGGAGCTATACCAGTATATGAAAATGAAAAATTTAAAGGTGTAATAGGCTTAGATATAAATATTAATTTTTTATCAAAAACTTTAAAAGAAAAAACAATTGGAAAAGACGGATATTTAGTATTATTAGATAGTGATAAAAACGTAATTTATCATAAAAATAAAGATTTAATAGGTAAACCAGTAAGTGTTAAAGAAATTAATGAAGCTATTAAATCTAAAAAATCTGGTTCACTTTTTTATAATTTTGAAGGAAAAGAAAAATATTTATATTTTGATCAATTAATTACTGGATGGACTTTACTTGGAAATCAATCTAATACTGAAATAGTTCAAGCAAAATCAGAAATGAGAAAATCTCTTATCATGATAGGCATTGGATGTATAATAGTTGCAATATTAATCGGTATATATTTTACTAATAAAAGAATAGTTAATCCACTAGAGCGTTTAAAAAAGCAAATGGAGTTAGCTGGTAAAGGAGATTTTAGTAAAGAGTTTAAAGTTAAAGGAAATGATGAAATAGCTGAAATTGGAAAGTCATATAAAAATATGGCGAGTCAATTAAAAAAATTAATAAAAGCAGTAAATGATAAAAGTTTAGAAGTAAATACCGCTAGTCAAGAATTAAATGCAAACGTTGAAGAAATCAATAGCCAAGTTGATATAGTAAATACATCTACAGAAGAAATTGCTGCAGGAATGGAAGAAACTGCTGCTTCATTAGAAGAAGTAAATGCAACAGGAGATGAGATTTCTTCTTTTACGAAACAGTTAAAAAAACAAGCTAATAAAGGAAATAAAGAATCAGAAGAAATTTATAAAAGAGCTAATGAAATGCAAGAAACTGTTAAGGAATCTCAAAAAGTTGCTGTTAGTACTTATAAATCTAGAGAAGAAAAAATTAAAAAAGCATTGGCTAAAACTGAAGTTATTGAAGAAATTAAAGAAATGTCAGAAACTATTCAAGCTATTGCAGAACAAACAAATTTACTAGCATTAAATGCAGCAATTGAAGCTGCTAGAGCTGGAGAACATGGCAAAGGATTTGCTGTAGTAGCAGATGAAGTTCGGAAATTAGCAGAAGAATCGACACAAACAGTTGAAAAAATTAATACAATGATTGAAGATGTTAATGATGCTTTTGAAGAAGTATCTATTAATTCAGAACAATTATTAGAATTTTTAGATAATACTGTAATACCTGACTATCAAATGATAGTTAAAACTGGAAAGCAATACCAAGATGACGCTGAATTATTAAATGACTTAACAACTCAATTTAATGATAAATCTGGTGAAATTGAAAGTTCAATGATAGAAATTTCTAATGCTTTAGAATCTGTATCTACTGCTGTAGAAGAAGTCACAAGTAATGGGGCAGAGATTTCTGATAATGTTAATGAAGTATCTAAATCGATGAAGGATGTATCGTCTATTTCTGAAAGACAAGCAGAGATTTCTAATAAATTAACTAATGAAATTAATAAATTCAAATTGCAAGGTGATGAATAATGAAAAAACAGTATGTATTATTTAAAATTGGAAGTGAGATGTATGCTGTTTTAATAAATTTTGTAATTGAAATAACAGATTTTTCTAAAACTACAAAAATTCCTGGTTCTAAAGAGCATATAGATGGTATTGTACGACTAAGAGATGAAGTTATTTCCATTATTAATTTAAGAAAAAGGCTTAAATTAGACTATAAAAAGAAATGTAAAGACAAAAATAAGGTTTTAGTTGTTCAAAAAAACAAAAAGAAGTTTGGATTAATAGTCGATGAAGCAAAAGATATCAAAAGATTTGATAAATCTTTGATTCAAAAAAACACTTTTAGTGGACAATTAAATGAACGATTTGTTAAAAATATTATTAATACATCTAAAAAAACTATATTAATTTTAGATATTAATGAAATTATTAGATGAATTTATTAATATCAGGTAAGTTTATTTAATCTCCATCTTTTATACTCTAAAACTTACCTGATAACATATATTTCAAATGAAGATTAAAATATTGTTGAAAGGTCAATTATGCAAAAGAGGATTTTAATTTTAGAAAGTATTGAGAAAAAAGCTGAAAAAATAAGTGCTTATTTAGAAAACTATAGTTTCAAAGTTTATATAAAAACACAAAATAGAAATATTTTGAAAACAATTATTAAGAAAAATGTTGGTTTAATTATTTTATCTGAAAATTTTAATAATTATAAAAGCAAAGAAATATGTAAAAAATTAAGAAAAAATTTTAAACTCCCTATTATATTTATCAGTCATCAAAAAGATATTGAATTATTAGTTAAATTCTTTGAAATAGGTATTGATGATTATGTTTTAAAACCTATTTGTCTAAGAGAACTAGTTGCAAGAATAAAAGCAAAATTTAATCAAGAAAAAAGAATTTTAGAGGAAATTTCAAATTCAGAATTTAATCAAAATGATTTAAAGATAAATAAATTATCTAAAACAGTTTTTATAAATGAAAAAGTAATAAACTTTTCAGAAAAGGAATATGAGATATTTGTATATTTAGTAAAAAATAAAAATCAAACAATTTCTAGAAAAAATATTTTTAAATATGTTTGGAGAGATTTTCCTATTGGGAATATGTCTCACATTACAGTCCATATTAATAATATTAGAAAAAAGATAAATTCTGTAGATCAACGATTTATAACAATTGAAACTATTTGGGGAGTAGGTTATAAACTTAAAATAAAATCGAATATTATAGATAATAAAAAAGTTTTGTAGTTTTTTTAATGCAAAACTTATTTTTTTGAAATAAATTGATCAATTAT
>JBNJDJ010000106.1:0-4888 GCA_051744845.1 Bacillota bacterium | reverse complement strand
TTTTTGTAAAAAGAAAGGAATATATGAATTATTATAAGATAGATGGAAAAATTTGTTTTTCATTAGATAATTTTGATTATAAAAAAATTTCTAAAAAAGAATTTATAGATACTAAAAAGGATATATTTTTTTTAAAACAGGGAAAAAAAAATATTAATAGAGATTCTACTTTGATAAGTGATCCAGGTGAAATATTTGTAAAAAAAGAAAGTATTAAAAATATAGACTTAAAGAATTTAAATAATAAGAAAGTTTCTAATTTTATTTTGAAAAAAATTAATGATGAAAAAGTTTTTAGTTTGAACACTAATTATAAAAATCATTTTATAAATTTTGAAAAAGATAAATATAAAGTAAATGTCTTAGGATTAGGTGATGTAGGTAGCAATTTAACAATTGGTTTAAAATTATTAGGTTCTGAAATTATAAAAGAAATAGGTTTATATGATAGAAATGACAATAAATTAAAGAGGTTTGAAAAAGAGTTTAATCAAATAGCTTATCCAAACCTTGATAAATTACCAGAAGTTAAAATATTAAATAAAGAAAATTTATTTGATTGTGATGTTTTTGTTTTTACTGCTTCTAAAAGAATTGCTAGAGTAGGTGATGATGCTAGTAATGTTAGAATGGAGCAATATAGTGCAAATAGCAAGATAATCAAAGAGTATGCTAAGATGGCTAGAGAAGCTAATTTCAAAGGTTTATTTGCTGTTGTTTCTGATCCAGTAGATTTGTTATGTAATGATGTATATTATTATTCAAATATGAATGAGTTATCAAAAATAGATAGAAAAGGACTTTTGCCTAATCAAGTAAAAGGCTATGGCCTTGGAGTTATGAATGCAAGAGCTAATTATTTTTCAAAAAAATCAGATATGAATTATTATAAAAATGGTAGAGTTTATGGTCCGCATGGTAAAGGATTGATTGTGGCTGATGATATTAATAATTATGATATACCAAAATCTATTGAATTAACTAAAAAAACAATCAATGCTAATTTAGAAATTAGAGATATAGGGTATAAACCGTATATAGCTCCAGCATTTTCTTCAGGTGCTATATCGATAATTGAAACATTAAAATCTAATTTTCAATATTCAACTGTTTTTATCAATGGGATTTATTATGGATTAAAAAATAAAATAAAGAAAGGAAGTGTATTAATAGAAAAAAATAAATTAGATGAGAAATTATTTCAACGTATAAATAATTCATATAATAATTTAAAGGAGTCTTATGAAAAAAATAAAAATTTTAAAATTTAGTGATAGCTATTTAATAAATCAGATGATAAATAATTTTAAAACCGAAGTAAAATCACAAGTAATAGAAAAAGATTTCTTTAATAAATTAAAATTTGAAAATGAAAAATATGTTATAGCTTATAAAGTTGATGACGTTGGATCAAATAAAAGCTTGATGGATTTTATTAGAAAAATTAAGAAAAAAAATATAAAATTTAAAAAATGTTTTAGTGTATTATTAACTTATTCTTTAGATGATTTATATACAAAAACTTTTACTCAACAAGTTGTTTTTTTATTAAATACTAGTGGTCTTTCTTTTATAGGTCAACCTTTAATTGAAGTTATTGAAGATTATAAGAATTTCAGAAAATGGCAAAAACACTATAAAAATAAAGATCTAAAAGAAATTTTAGAAATAAATATTAAAAAACTAGCCAATAGATTAAAAAAATTTAATGATTATGTTGTAAAAAAACCTAAAATATTAGTTTTACATGCTTCATCCTATGATACATCAAATACTTTGATGCTTTGGAAAATGATTAAAAAAAATTTAAAAGGGTATGAAATAAAAGAAATTGAAATTGAAGATGGCAAAATAGTAGATTGTTCTGGATGTCCTTTTGAAACTTGTCTTCATTATGCGAAAAATAAAAGTTGTTATTATGGTGGAGTTATAATAGAAGATATATTACCTGCTATTGAAGAAAGTGATTATATAATTTGGATATGTCCAAATTATAATGATTCAGTATCTGCTAAATTAATGGCAGTTATTAATAGAATGACTGTTTTATATCGGAGAATTTCTTTAAAGAAAAAAGTTATGTATTCAGTAATTATTTCAGGTAATTCAGGGAGTGATTCAGTTGCTAAACATTTGATAAGTGCATTAAATTTAAATAAAGGATTTATTTTACCTCCAAATTTTTCAATAATGGAGATAGCTAATGACCCTGGTTCTATAAAATCTGTAAAAAATATTGATAAAAAGGCTAAAGAGTTTGCTAAAAAGATAAAAGGAGATAATTATGCATAAGGCATTATTTTATTCAAAGAAAGAAAATAAAATAGTTAAATGTGAGTTATGCCCAAATAATTGTATTTTAAAAGTAGACCAAATAGGTAAATGTATGGTTAGAAAAAATATAGATGGAGAGTTACAAAATCTATCGTATGGTAAAATTTCTAGTATGAGTTTAGATCCAATTGAAAAAAAACCTATATATCAATATAAGCCTAAAAGAAAAGTATATTCAATTGGATCATATGGATGTAATTTCACATGTGATTTTTGTCAAAACTACCATATAGCTCATAATAAGCCTAAAACAATATATATGACACCAGAAGATGTAGTAAAAGAAGCTAAGGAAAAAAAAGATAATATTGGAGTTGCTTATACTTATAATGAACCTTTAATTAACTTTGAGTTTATTTATGATTGTGCTAAATTAGCAAAAAATAATGATTTAGATAATATTCTTGTAACAAATGGTTATATAAATCCAAAACCTTTTAAAAAAATTTTACCATTGATCGATGCAATAAATATTGATATTAAAGCATTTAATAATGAATTTTACAAAGATATTTGCGATGGTAATTTATCTGTCGTTAAAAAGAATATAAAATTAGCTTATAAGTATACTCATGTTGAGCTAACTCTATTATTAATTGATGATTTAAATACTGACAAAAATGAACTTAAAAATTTATTTAAATGGATACAAGATATTGATAGAAATATAGTTTTGCATATTTCAAGATATTTCCCATGTTATAAAATGAAAAAACCTAAAACTAAAATGAAAACTCTTTTAGATGCATATACAGAAGCTAAAAAGTATTTAAATAATGTATTTTTAGGTAATGTATAAATTAATTTTAATTAAATTTATAAAAGATTAAAATAAGTTAAATTGGTCTTTATTTTTTAAAGCATTTTCAATAGATTTTCTAGATGGTTTAAATTCTTTATATGTCTTATTTAAATACTCTTTAATTTCTTCTCTTTTGGTATCTTTGTCTACTGGGCAATTACTTGTAATGACAGGGATATCAAATTTTTTAATAAATTTTTTTATCATCCATTCTTCAACTTCATAAAATGGTCTTATAACTGTAATATCTTGTCTTGAAAGATATGATTTATTTTTGAATGTGTTTAACCTACCAGAAAAGAACATATTCATAAAAAAAGTTTCAATCTTATCATTTTTATGATGTCCTAAAGCAAGTTTTTTTATTCCTAGTTCATTAAGTGTTGTTGCAAGAGCTCCTCTTCGCATATTTGCACATAACGAACAAGGATTTTTTTCTTCCCGGATATCAAAGACTATTTTTTTAATTTTTGTTTCTTTAATAGTCAAAGGAACATTTATTTTTTTACAAAAGTTTTTTAATATTTGATTTTCTTTTTCAGTTTCTGAACCTAAGTTAATTTTTACAGCATGGACTTTAAAATTAAAGTTACTAAACTTTGAATATTTATTTAATTCATAAAGTAAAGACATGCTATCTTTACCGCCTGATATACCAACGGCTATCGTTTCACCATCATTAATTAAATCATTTTCATCTATAGTATTTCTTAATAATCCTAAAATTTTTTTCATAATATCCTTTCTAATTTTGCAATTAAAAAGCCCAAAACTTAAGTTTTGAGCTAAAATGTATTCCTTACTTATTTTATAAGGCTTAGGTCTATGTTGTCAAGCCAAATTGTAGAATTTTTAGAATTAATAATTATTTCAATTGAATCGATATTTTCATTTTTAAGATCTATACTTACCATTTCCCAGGTGTTTTCTAAAATAGGTATAATATTTTTAGTTTTACTAAAAACTTCAGTATTTCCATTATAACCATTTATCTGAAACTTTATATCATTTTTTGTACTAGATTTAATGTAAAAAGACAAAGTATTTTCATTTTCTAATTTTAGATCATTGATATTAAATTTTGAGCTAGTATTATTATCATTAAAATCAAATTTAATTGATTTTTCTCCATCTTTTTTATTTTCAGAATCTAATTCAATATTGTCTGACAAATATTCTATATTATAATCATCCAATGTATCTTTTGAATCTTCTGTTTCTTCATTTTCATCATCTAATGAATCTAGATCAGACTCCTCATAATATATTTCCTCTTTAGCTAAATCAGACCAAATACCTTCCTCATTTTTAACTCTTAACGTGATTGTATAATTACCTTTATTTTTTATACTAAATTTTATTTCTCTTTTATTATAAGTTTTTAAAACCTTGTCATTAGATAATATTTGCCATTCATAACTATAATTTTCATTTTCATTATCTAAAGCTGAAAAAGTATATACATTGCCTTCTTTTTCATACTCAATTTTAGCTATAAATTCTTCATTTTGGGTGTCAGGATTATTTAATTGTTTATAAGCTGAAAAAGTTATTAAAGAAAATGCTAAAATTATAGCAGCAATTATTAATATTTTTTTATTATCTGTATTATCTTTTCTCTTTTTTTCTATATTTTCTTTTTCTTCATCAATAAATTCTAAACTAGATAATTCAATTTCACCTGTATCAGAATCTAAATTTTTGTCAGGTTCTTTGATATTATCATTTGAAATATTTTCAGAATCGTTATTA
>JBNJDJ010000105.1:0-4889 GCA_051744845.1 Bacillota bacterium | reverse complement strand
ACTTTAAGTATACACCAAATCAAACGTTAGTTCAATTTCTTTTTATACCATTCATCCAGAGGGCAAGCCCATCTGGTTTTCTGGCACTAACATCTATAAAAGCAAGCATAATTATAATTTAACCATATCAATGTTAGAAGAATACTTGACTTCTGCAGTTTAGTATAGGGTAATAGAGCTGATTTTCTCATTTGTTTTTTGTGTAAATATAATTGATAAAAAGAAAAGAGGATTAATCAAATGAATATAGTTAAATTATTATCAATCTTGTTATCTGTTTAATGTTTTGATATACTTTACTAGTTAAATAAAAGAATTTAAGGAGGCAATATGAAAAAATTACAAAGTATTAAAACTAAGTTTTTAATAGGCCTAGTACTGATATTGCTTTTTAGTGGACGAATATCAGCAGTTTTCATTAATTTTATTAATACAATTTATCAATTCCCTCAAAGTTGGATGGTATATATAAATACAGGTATAAATATATTTACTACATCTTTATTTATATATTTGGTTTTAAAAATATTTATTTTAAAACCTTTAGATAAAATTAGTGAAAGTGTAAAAAAAGTTGCAAATGGTAATTTAAAAGAAAAAGTAAAAATTAAAACTAGTGGAGAATTAAACGATTTAGCTAATGACTTAAATAGAGCTATATCAAAATTAAATGGTAAATTTAGTGATATTGATCAATACTCAAATGATTTACACAATAACTCAAATATTTTAAAAGAAGATAATGATTCTTTAGTCAATAATTTAGAAAATATTACAGCTTCTGTACAAGAATTATCTGCAGGTATGCAAGAAAATAATAATTCAGTAGAAGTTGTATCAAAAGAGATGGATAGTCTAGAAAAAGATCTAAATTGGTTGTTAGATTCTGTTAAAAAAAGAAGAAAAAACTCTTATAAAATGACAAAAAGATCTAAAAAGTTTAAAGAAGAAACACTAAATTCAATTGAAACTAAAAATAAAATTTATAATAGGCAAAAAGAAGAGATTGAAAGAGCAATAGAGAAAACTAAAGTTGTAGAACAAGTAAATGAAATCGCAGAAGTAATTTCAGATATATCAGATCAAACTAACTTACTTGCTTTAAATGCTTCAATTGAGGCTGCTAGAGCAGGAGAACATGGTAAAGGTTTTGCAGTTGTAGCAGATGAAATATCGCAACTTGCATCACAATCAGCTAAGAATGTTGAAAATATTAAAAATATCGTTAGTAAAGTAAAATCTTCTGTTAGTTCTTTGGGGGAAAGTTCGAAGACAATTTTAGATTTTATAGAAAATCATGTAAATAAAGATTATAAAAAATCTTTAAAATTAAGTGAAAGTTATCAAAGTGATGCTAAAAATATTTTAAGTATGGTTAAAGAAACTGATAAAAAAATGGATCATATGAAAAATAACTTAGAACAAGTTAATATTTCGACAGAAAAAATTGAAGACGTGACAGAGCATTTAACAAAAGGTACAGAATCTATAGCAGATGATAGTGAAAATATTTCAAATAAATCTACCCATATTCAAGAAATTGTAAATAAACAAAATGAAATAGTAGATTTATTAGAATCTAAAGTTAGTGATTTTAAAATTTAAAACTTTGATTTATAAAAATAAAATGTTATAATAATTATAGAAATTGAATAACTAGGGGTGCTTTTTGGCTGAGATATACCCTTGACCTGAACTAGGTAATGCTAGCGTAGGAAAGTGTAATTATTAATTTTAAGTATATACTTTCGTATATACTTTTTTTTATGTAAAGGAGGAAATATGAAGACCAATGTAAGTATTCAAATATTACCCGTTGTAAAAGAAGAAGAAATTTATGATGTTGTAGATAAAGTAATAAATTATATTGATTCTACTGGAGTAAAATATGAAGTAGGTCCAATGGAAACCACAATGGAAGGTGATTTAGATAGATTACTTAAAATTGTAAAAGATGTTCAAAATGTTTGTGTGAATGAAGGAGCTAAAAGAGTAGTGACTAATGTTAAAATAGACTATAAACCGAATGGTGTGACAATGCATGAAAAAATTAATAAATACAGATAAATTACCAGTAATAATTTTTACACTAATAATATTTGTCATTTGGCAATTTATAGTAAAAACTGGAATTGTTGATCCATATATGCTGCCAGCTCCTACAGATGTATTTAAGATGATATATATGGATTTTGATAATTTATCATTACATTTACTAGTTACATTAAAAGAAGCAAGTATTGGATTTGTTTTATCAATATTTTTTGCATTTATACTAGCAATGATAATGGAATTTTTTCCGTTAATAAAAAAAGGACTTTATCCGCTATTAATTGTTTCGCAAACAGTACCAATTATTGTTTTAGCACCTCTTTTTGGTATGTGGTTTGGATTTGGGATAATGCCTAAAATTATAATAGTAATTTTAGTTTGTTTTTTTCCTATAGTAATAAACCTAGTAGATGGTATTGATTCAGTTGATGAAGAGTTAATTCACTTAGTTCATAGTATGGGGGCAGGTCCTTTTAAAACATTTAGATATATTAAGATACCTTATGCATTACAATCTATGTTTTCAGGTATAAAAATTTCAGCTACTTATGCAATAATGGGAGCAGTAATTGGAGAATGGTTAGGTGGTTCTAAAGGTATTGGAGTATATATGTTAAGAGTTAGACATTCTTTTCAATTAAGTAAAATGTTTGCTGCTATATTTTTAATAGTAATTTTGAGTATAAGTTTATTTAAATTAATTGATTATTTACAATTTGTTTTAATGCCATGGACAAGAATAAAAGGAGAAAATAATGAAAAAAATTATAATTAGTATTTTAGTATTAATATTAATATTTAGTATTGTAGGTTGTGAAAATAAAAAAGAAGAAGAAACTACTAAAGAATTAGAAGAAATAACAGTTATTTTAGATTGGGTTCCAAATACAAATCATACAGGATTATATACAGCGATGGAAAAAGGATATTATAAAGATGAAGGGTTAGATGTTGAAATCATTCAACCTTCTGAAGGAGGAACTGCAAACTTAATTGCTTCAAAACAAGGAGAATTTGGTATTTCTTATCAAGAGGAAGTTACAAATGCAAGAACAGCTAAAAATTCATTACCGATAAAAGCTATAGCAGCAATTATACAACATAATACTTCAGGTTTTGCATCACCTAAGTCTAAGGGAATTGAAACACCTAAAGATTTTGAAAATAAAAAATATGGAGGTTGGGGTTCACCGGCTGAAGAAGCTATGATCAAAGGTTTAATGGAAAAAGAGAATGCTGATTTTGATACAGTTGAAATGGTGGACTTAGGAGCTTTAGACTTTTTTCAAGCAACTAAAGACCATGTAGATTTTACTTGGATATATTACGGTTGGGATGGAGTTGCAGCTGAAATTAGAGATTATCCAATTAATTTTATTAAACTTCAAGAATATGATGAAAATTTAGATTTTTATACTCCGGTAATAATTTCTAATGAAGAATACTTAGAAAATAATCCTGAAATAGCTAAAAGCTTTTTAAAAGCAACAACTAAAGGATATGAGTTTGCAATAAATAATCCTGAAGTTGCTGTAAAGGATTTATTAAAAAATGCGCCAGAGGTTGATGAAGAAATTGCTAAAAAATCTCAGGTTTATTTAGCAAATGAATATATAGCTGATGCTGAAAAATGGGGAATTATGGAATTAGAAAGATGGGAAAATTATAGTAATTGGATGTATGAAAATAATTTGATTGATAAGGAATTAAAATCTAGTGAGGCATTTACTAATGAGTACTTACCAAAAGACTAAATTAGAATTAAAAAATATTACTAAAAATTTTGATGATACTTATGTAATCAATGATATTTCTTTAGATGTAAAGAAAAATGAATTAGTTTCAATAATTGGTCCTTCTGGTTGTGGTAAAAGTACATTACTTAATATTATTTCAGGCTTAATAGAACCGGATAAAGGTAAAATTTTAATAAATAATAAAGAACATAATGATAGACGAGGATTAGTTAGCTATATGGTACAAAAAGATTTATTACTTCCGTGGTTAAAAATTATTGATAATGTAATTTTATCTAAAACATTAAAAGGTGTTAATAAAAAAAAGGCAAGAAAAAAGGCAAAAAAGTATTTTAAATTATTTGGATTAAATGGCTTTGAAGATATGTATCCTTCTCAACTTTCAGGAGGTATGAGACAAAGAGCTGCTTTGATGAGAACTTATATTGATGGAAAAACCGTAATGCTTTTAGATGAACCTTTTTCAGGTTTAGATGCACTTACGAAAGTAAAAATGCAAGATTGGTTATTAAAGATAAAAAAAGAATTAGATATTACTATTTTATTTATTACTCATGATATTGAAGAAGCAATTTATATGTCTGATAGAATATATATAATGTCAGATAGACCTTCTGAGATAAAAGAAGAAAAAATTATTCATTTAAATAGACCTAGAAATAGAAAGGTAATGTTATCTGATGAATTTAGAGATCTTAAAGAATATCTGATTGAGTTATTTGAAAAGGAGGTTTAAATGGAAGTATTTAATGAAATTGCTAAAGACTATGATGATTGGTATAAAACAAAATTAGGTAGTTTCGTTGATAAAGTGGAAACTAAAGCTGCCTTTGATTTATTAAATGTTAAAAAAAAAGATAAAATTTTAGATGCAGGGTGTGGAACAGGCAATTTCACTAAAAAAATAAAAGAAAATTATAAAAAAGTTGATATAATAGGTATAGATATATCTAACAAAATGCTTAAAATAGCAAGACAAAAAAACTCGGAACTTGAATTTAAAAAGATGGACTTAAATGATTTGAATTTTGAAGATAATACTTTTGATAAAATTATATCAATGGCTACTTTTGAATTTAT
>JBNJDJ010000104.1:0-4981 GCA_051744845.1 Bacillota bacterium | reverse complement strand
TTTCATGACAAGCATTTACACAAAGTCCACAACCAACACATTTATCTTCATGAATTTTTATTATTTTTCTTTTCATATTTTCCTCCATTAATTCTTAATATACTTTTATTATACAGAAAAAAATATATATGTCTGTTCCATTTGCAACAAAAATCAAAAAAAGTCCTAAAAAGGACTTTTTAATTAATTTTATAATTTTTTTAATAATCTAACTGTATCGCTAAAAACTCCAAAAGCTGTCTGTTGAATTTCTGGATTTTTTTCAATAACTTCTACAGTACCCATTAAATCAGTTTTTATAGCTATCATCGATGTAGTCCCTTGAATTGAAGCATAAGTGCTATTTTCATCAAAAGTTTTAGGTTTTACTATACCTTTTATTTCCCCATTTTCATATTTTAAATTACAAATTAACTTATATATTTTATTCTTAGATTTTGCTTCTTTTACATCTTGAATAGTAATATTCTCAATACCTTTTCTTTCAATTTCATCAGGGGTTATATTAGCATCCATTAAAACATTTGCTAAAGAGGTTAGCTTAGCTGCTGCATCAAACCCTTTTATATCTAACGAATGATCATTTTCTACAAATCCTAGCTTCTTACCATTTTCTATTGCTTCACTTTGACTTATACCTTTTTCCATTTGTTCTAATACATAATTAGTTGTTGAATTTAAAATACCTTTTACAGATAATATTTTAGTCATAGGTAATGTATCTTTAACTAAATTAAATACAGGAGTTCCATCCATAACTACAGTCTCGTATAAAAAGATTAAATCTTTTTTTAAAGCTTTTTCATTTAATCTTTTAAAATCCCAAGCAATAGGTCCTTTGTTTGCAGTAATTACATGCTTTTTTCTATTAAATGCTAAATCAATATGCTTTATAGCTGGTTGTCCAGATTTAATATTTAACGGAGTCATTTCAATTAAAACATCATAATCTAATGATTTTATTATTTCAATATTACTTTTCTTAGTAAAACTTTTTAAAGATGAATCAAATTTTGAATTTTTATCTTTAAACTCAATAATCTTTTTTAAATCAATACCTTCTTCATTAGCTAAATTACCTGATCTTCCAGTTGTAATACCTACAACTTCGATTTCATAATCAAACTTTTCTAAGATCTCTTTTTTCTTTTGCATTAACATTTTTGCATAAGCTTTTCCAACATTACCAAACCCTAAAAGTAAAAGATTAATTTTTTTCATATTACTCCTTTTTTAAATTCCAATATACATTAAAACTACCACTATGTTTAGTAGCTAAAACCATTATTTTATATTTACCATCTTTATTAATCTCAATATTTTCTTTTAAACTATCTTTGATATTTGATTTTTCAAAAATTACTTTTTCATCAGGCGATATAACTTGTACACCTATTTTTCCTTTTTCCGTATAAACATCTACATCTAAAGTAAGCTTTTTAGTATCTTCTATATCTACAACTTTATAATACTCTCCATCGAACTCTTCATAATTCCCCATAATGCCATAGTCTTTAGCATCTACTTCTCCTTGTAAAACTGAGTAACTTCCACCTTCACAACCTACTAAAATTATAAACAGTAAAATAATTATAAAAAGTTTTTTATTCATTCTTTCCCTCCATTAAATAGTATCAATTTGTTTGTCTAAATAATAATATGTTATTAAACTTAATATCATACAAATACTAATTGTATAAAATGATAAATATTGTCCAATATAATCATTTAAAAAACCTATTAATAAACCTGAGGACAGTACAAAAACTGCTACAAAAGTTGACATTAAAGCAATCGCTCTTGAAGAGTTCTTTTTGAATACTTTCCCCATAATAACAACAGTTGTAGGATAAATAATAGATAAAAATATACCACCACTAGCAATTATATATAACCCTTTTTCTTTTAAAAGCATACCTAAAATATTTAAAATTATTGCAAAAAACAATGAATATATTATACTTTTAAAATATCCTAATTTTTCAGTTACCAAACCTCCTAAAAATCTTCCAATGGTAAATGTAGCAAAAAACACTGTAGTATATTTAACTGCTACATTAGGTTTAAATTCATAATGATCTCTAAGTAAATTCATAAACCAGTTACCTGTTTGTATTTCAGCACTAACATATAAACCTATTGCAAAAATAAAGAGTATTAAAATCTTTTTTTGTTTAATTTCTCTATCTCCGGCTTTAATTTTTTTATCTTTTAAATTAGTTGCAAATAAATATATTACAAAGACTATTAAATATAAAAAAGAAGTATATTGAAAAATATCTTTCCATGTAAAATTATTAACTAATAAAACACCTGTTAATTTTTGACTTACTGTATTTCCTACTCCAAAAAATCCATGTAATAAATTCATCAAAAGTGCTTGAAAACTAACATTAATTAAAGGAATCGTTGTATTTAATCCAAAAAGCATAAAATTATAACCTAGTGTTATAAATGAATATCCTATAGTAAATATTATAAAATTTTTAGAATACGTTATCAAGAAAAATGTTATTATATTAATTAAAATCCCAATTTGTATTAATCTCTTTTGACCAATCTTTTCTACTATAAAATTTCCAATTATATAAGCTGCCATAGCTACCAATTGTAGTACAGACAAAAATATACCAATATGTTTGCCCTTAACTACAAATTCCTCTTTAAATGCCGGAATAAATAATCCTCTGAAACTAAAGGAGATGGATAAAACTAACATCAATAAAAATAAGTTTAAAATTAAATATATCTTTTTATTTTTTGTCATTAAATACCTTTCTTAATTAACTTTGATTTCTTCTGGATTAGTTATTTTAATTAAATCCTTAACTTTAATATTTAACAAAGTTTTAGGATGTCCAGCAGCTGTCCAAACATCTTTAAATTTTAATAAGTCTTTATCAATAAATATTTTTATATCTTCTTTGTGAAAAAATGGAGCAACTCCACCAATTGAAAATCCAGTTTTTTGTTTAACATAATTTGCATCTACTGATACTAAATCTTCTTTTAAAATATTAGAAACTTTTTTTAAATCAACTCTATTTTTACCGCTAGTAATAAACATTATTGGAGTATCTTTTTTATCAACTTTAAATACTAAAGATTTTACTATTTTTCCTACATCACAATCTACTGATCTAGCAGCTTGCTTAGCTGTATGTGCATTAGAAACTATTTTTAACTCATAATCTTTAACATTTTTATCTTTTAAAAAATTTTCAATTATTTTTTTATATTTTTTAATTTTCTTAATGGGTCCCTCCTTTATTTAAAATTAAGTCCATATATATTCCAATTAAATTTATTACTTAAATCCTCCATAATTTTCATACCTACGATTGAATTACCGTGTTCATCTAGTGCTGGACTATATACACCAATTCCCATTTTATTAGGTAAAACTCCTAATATACCACCGCCAACTCCTGATTTAGATGGTATACCAACCTTTATTGAATATTCAGTAGAATAATCATACATACCGCAATTATTCATAATAACCTTTATTAATACGGATAATTTCTTTCTAGTTTTTTGATCAATATCTAAGAAAAGAAAATCATTAGATATAAATCTAGCAATATTAGCTAAATCAGTAGTAGTAACATTCATAGAACATTGTTTAAAATATGTATCTAAAACAATATCTAGATCACCTACTAATAAATCCTTTGATTTTAATAAACTAGCAATTGCCTGATTTCTATAACCTGTTTCTTTTTCTGATTTATAAACCTTTTCATTTAACTTAATAGAATCATTCTTAGCAATTTTTCTAGTAAATTCTAAAATTCTATTAAACTTTTCATTCCCTTTTCCTTTTATTAACGATGTAACTACTAAAGCTCCTGAATTAATTAATGGATTAGCTGGTTTTTTATTATCAATATAATCTAGTTTAATAAAACTATTAAATGGATCATCAGTCCCTTCATAACCAACTCTTTCAAAAACTTTTTCAAAACCATTATCTAAAATAGCTAAAATCAAAGTTATAACTTTTGAAATACTTTGTATAGTAAATTTCTCTTCTGTTTTACCACACTTGTATATATTTTTTTCATTATCAATAAATGTAAGTCCTATATCACTTCTTTTTTGAGGTTTATATAATTCTGGAATATAATCAGGTATTTTACCTATCTGAGTATATTTTTTATTTTCTAAAATTATTTTTTCAATTTCTTTTTTCATATATCCTCCTAAAAATTGTTAAATGTTTTTATTAATAAATTTTTATATAATTTCTGATTAATATCAATAGATATATTAATATTTTTCTTCTTGTTCAATCTATTATTATTATCACATATAGTCATTCCACGTGTAAATTCTCCTGTTCTTTCAACAGTAACATATTTTTTAGAAGTTTTTAAAATATTTTCATCAATACAATATAAAACAGTCAATGGATCGTGCATTATAAAAGCCCTTTTTCCTTTTTTGATTTCTTGCATATCCATATATTCGCTTGTCAATTTAATTAAAAAATCACTTAAATTATTATTTTTTATTTTATCAATATCATTATGGCTTAATAAAGCTTTATGAGTAACATCTAAACTAATTAAATTAATATCTTTTATATTTGAATGAAAAACATTAAAAGCTGCATGAGGATCTACATAAATATTGTACTCAGAAGTTAATGTTCTATTTCCTTTTTTATTAATTGCTCCTCCCATTATTATAACTTTGCCAATTAATTTAGATAAATAAGGCTTATTTTTTAATAATTTTGCTAAATTAGTTTGTGGACCTGTTAAAATCAAAGTTAAATCTTTTCTATATTTTTTTATCGATTTTTCTAAAAATTCAAAGGCATCTCCAAAACTATTGTCATTAACTTCAATATTTTCTAAAAGATTACTTAACCCATTATCGCCATGAATATGTTTAGCCTCATTTAAATCATATTTAATAGGTTTGTTACTACCTTTATATATTTTAATATCTTCATAGCCAAATTTTTTTAAAA
>JBNJDJ010000103.1:0-5015 GCA_051744845.1 Bacillota bacterium | reverse complement strand
ATTAACAAAAGTTCGTCCAATAGCAGGATTGCCTTTTGCTGGACGTTATAGAGTTATAGACTTTATATTATCAAATATGGTAAATAATGGAATTACTAATATAGGTATTTTTACACAAAATAAATTTCGTTCATTAATGGACCATATTGGATCAGGAAAATCTTGGGATTTAGACAGAAAAATAGAAGGAATAAAGATTTTTAATCCTGAATATAATTATAATAGTATCGTTCAAAGATTTGGAGATATTCAACACTTTTATAAAAACTTAGACTTTCTTAAAAGATCTAAAGAAGATTATATTTTTATATCTAGAAGTTATATGGTTTGCAATATCAACTTGTCTAAAGCTTTCAAAGCTCATTTAGAAAGCGATGGAGATATTACTGTAATTTATAAAAATGTTAAAAATGATGAAAGATATCTAGACCTTGACAGATTAAATATAACTAAAGATGGATTTTTAGATAAAGTTGGTAAAAATACAGGTAAAGCTGATAAATTTAATTTATCAATGGAAATGTACATTATGAGAAAAAAAATTTTAATACAATTAATTGAAAATGCTATAGAAAATGGCGATGCGCACTTTTTAAAACAAGCACTTTTTAATCAATTAAATAACTACAAAGTTAATACATTTGCATTTGATAAGTACTTAGCTTGTATTAATACAAGTAAAAACTTTTATAAAGCTAATTTAGATATGCTTAATCCTAAAATTTATTCTGAACTTTTTAATGAAAAACAAGATATCTTAACTAAAGTAAAAGATGAGCCTTCTACTATGTATTATGAAGACGCAAATGTTAAAAATTCTTTAGTGGCAAATGGTTGTAAAATAAAAGGTAATGTTAAAAATTCAATTATTTTTAGAAATGTTAAAATTGAAAAAGGAGTTAATATTGAAAATAGTATTGTTATGCAAAATACTACTATATCAAATAATTCAAATTTAACTCATGTTATTTCAGACAAAGCTGTAAGTATTTCTGAATACAAAACATTGTCTGGTGACAAAAATAATCCTTATATAATTCCAAAGTTAGAAACTTTATAGGTGGTTAATATGAATATATTATTTGCAACAAGTGAAGCAAATCCATTTATTAAAACTGGTGGACTAGCTGACGTAGCTTATGCTTTACCAAAAAAACTAAATAAATTAGATGAAAATTGTAAAGTTATCATGCCTTTGCATAAAAGTATAAAGGATAAACATATTGATGAAATTGATTTTGTAAAGGATTTTCATCTCCAAAAAGGATGGCAAGAATCATATGTTGGACTTTTTAAAACTGAAAATGAAGGAGTAACTTATTATTTTATAGATAATGAATATTATTTTAATAGAGAAAATATCTATTATAACGATGATAATAATGAAAGATTTGCATATTTTAATCATGCAATTCTAGAGACTTTAAAACATATAGAATTTAATCCTGAAATCATTCATTTTAATGATTGGCATACTGGTATTTTAGCACTTTTATATCATTCTCATTATAAACATGAACTTGAAAATCAAGATATAAAGTTTTTATATACAATACACAATTTAAAATATCAAGGAGTGTTTGAAAAAGAAACGCTAAATGACTTTTTAAAATTAGATGATTATTATTTCAATGGGCCAGGTAATATAGAATTTTATAATCAAATAAATTTTATGAAAGCTGGTATAATATATAGTGACCATATTACTACTGTTAGTAAATCCTATGCACAAGAAATAACTTTTCCTTTCTTTGGTGAAAAGTTGCATGGGATTTTGAAAAAATATAAAAATAAATTGACTGGTATAGTAAATGGGATTGATTACGATCAATTTAATCCTAAAAAAGATCCTTTAATTGATTATAATTATTCTAAAGAAAATGTCATTGAAAAAAAGAAACAAAATAAATTAGCACTTCAAAAGCAATTAGGGTTAAAACAAGACGGAGATATCCCTATGGTATCTATTATATCTAGATTAACTCCTATGAAAGGTTTTGACTTAATTAGACATATTATGGATGAATTAGCGCAAAAAGATATCCAATTTGTTCTTTTAGGCACAGGTGATAAAGAAATTGAAGAGGCTTTTAAACATTTTGAAAATAAATACCCTGATAAAGTGAGATCTATTATTTTATTTTCAATCGATCTAGCTCAAAAAATATATGCTAGTTCAGATATATATTTAATGCCTTCAAAAAAAGAACCTTGTGGATTAAGTCAATTAATTGCTCTTCGGTATGGAACAATCCCTATTGTACGTGAAGTAGGTGGTTTAAAAGATACTATAACCCCTTATAATGAATATGAAAATACTGGTAACGGATTTAGCTTTAAAAATTTTAATGCACATGAATTACTTTTTAAAATTGATGAAGCTTTAGATCTTTACTCTGATAAAAATAAATGGAATCAAATAATACAAAGAGCAATGAATACTGACAATAGTTGGGAAAAATCTGCAAGAAAATATATTGAATTATATACTAATCTTTAATGGAGGTTTACTATGGATAAGAAAGACATAAAAAATAAGTTAATTAAAAAAATAAAATATCTTTTTAATAAAGATATTGAAAATTGTACAACTCAAGAGATATATCAAGCGTTAGGTACTGTTATAAAAGAATATATAATAGACTTTTGGTACGAAACAAATAAAAAAATAAATGAAGAAACTCCTAAAAAAGTCTATTATTTTTCAGCTGAATTTTTAACTGGTAAATTTTTAAAAAATAATCTTAAAAATTTAGCTATATATCAAAATGTTAAAGAAGTTTTAGATGAATTATCAATTGATCTTAAAACTTTAGAAAAAGAAGAAAATGAACAAGGACTTGGAAATGGTGGTCTAGGTAGATTAGCCGCTTGTTTCCTAGACTCAATAGCAACATTAGAAATACCTGGATATGGTGTAGGTTTAAGATACAATAAAGGACTCTTTAAACAAAAAATTGAAAAAGGTGAACAAGTAGAAATTGCAGATAATTGGCTTAAAGACCCTAATATTTGGGAGATTAAAATACCTTCAGAAAGTGTAAATGTTCGTTTTGGAGGAAAAATTATTTATCCACAAGATTCTGAAAAAAATAAATATGAACATGTTAATTATAATTTAGTAAAAGCTATCCCCTATGATATGCCTATAGTTGGATATAAAAATAATTTTATAACATCATTAAGACTATGGGATGCACAACCTATTGATAATGGCTTTGATTTTGAAAGATTTTCAAGTGGAGATTATATAAATGCTTTTAAAAAACAACATGAATCTGATGCAATTACACAAGTTCTTTACCCAAATGACAATATTCAATGCGGTAAAATTTTAAGACTAAAACAAGAATATTTTTTAGTCTCTGCAGGATTACAAAATATTGTAAACAAATATACTGAAAATGGGCTAGATATTGAAGACTTTTATAAATACAATGTTATACAAATAAATGATACCCACCCTGCTTTAGCTATACCAGAGTTTATGAGAATTTTACTTGATGATCAAGAACTCGAATGGGAAGAAGCTTGGGCAGTCACTAAAAACACTTTTGCATATACAAATCATACTATTATGTCAGAGGCTCTTGAATCTTGGCATAAAGATTTAATGAAACACCATTTACCAAGAATATATATGATAATTAAAGAAATAAATCGTAGATTTTGTGATAAATTATTTAATGAAATGGATATGGAATTAGAAGAAATTTCAGATATTGCAATTATTTCACATCATATGATTCATATGGCACATTTAGCTATAGTTGGTTCTTTTAGTGTTAATGGAGTAGCAAAACTTCATACTAAAATTTTAAAAGAAAAAGAATTAAATAAATTTTATCAAATCTATCCAGAGAAATTTAATAATAAAACTAATGGTATAACACCTAGAAGATGGTTACTTAATTCAAATCAAAAATTAACTGATTTAATTAATAATACTATAGGTGAAAGTTGGCAAGATGATATTAGTCAGTTAAAAAAGATAGAAAATTATAAAGATGATCCAAATTTTAAACAAAAAATTTCATCAATAAAATTAGAAAATAAAAAACGTTTAGCTAGATATATAAAAAAACATAATGATATTGAAGTTGACCCTCATTCTATTTTTGATGTTCATGCTAAAAGATTACATGAATACAAACGACAATTATTAAATGTCTTGCACATTATGCATCTATATAATAAAATTAAAAATGATAAAACTTTTACTATGCACAAAAGAACATTTATATTTGCAGCTAAAGCAGCTCCTGGTTATTATTTAGCTAAAAAAATAATTAAATTAATTAATGTTGTTGCTAAAAAAATTAATAATGACCCAGAAATTAATGATCTTATAAAAGTTGTATTTTTAGAAAATTATAGTGTATCAATTGCAGAAATTTTAATGCCTGCAGCAGATGTTAGCGAACAAATCTCAACTGCTTCTAAAGAAGCATCTGGAACAGGAAATATGAAACTTATGATGAATGGTGCAATAACTTTAGGTACACTAGATGGAGCTAATATTGAGATTAAAGATGCTGTTGGAAATGATAACATTGTTATATTTGGACTTAGAAAAGAGGAAGTATATGATTTATATGAATCTCAAAATTATCATGCATATGAACATTACAACATGAATCCTGAAATTAAAAAGGTTGTAGATCAATTAATAAATGGATTTTTGCCTTGCGAAGATAATGAGTTTAGAGAAATTTATGACTCACTTTTAAAATTTAATGATAATTATTTTGTTTTAAAGGATTTTATATCATACGCTAATGCACAAGCAAAAATTAATAAATTATATGAAAATCAAAGTAAATGGTTATCTATGGCAATTGTTAATATTGCTAACTCATATATTTTTTCATCAGATAGAACAATAAAAGATTATTGTAACGATATTTGGAAAGTTAATTATAAAGAATAGGAGGAAATTATGAAAAAAAATTTGTCAATTGAGTATTGTACTTCTTGAGGTTATTTACCAAAAGCTGTTAGCTTAACAGAAAAAA
>JBNJDJ010000102.1:0-5026 GCA_051744845.1 Bacillota bacterium | reverse complement strand
CTGGGAATTGTTGTAGTAGTATATTGAAAGATACTATTAATAAAATTTTAAAAAATGAATAAAGAGAGGGTAGGATGGAACTTCATGTTTTAGTAGATAATAATACTTTAATTGATAGATATTTTAAAGCAGAACCAGGTGTTTCTTATTATATTAAGGATAATGGTATAAATATTTTATTTGATGTAGGTTATTCAAATATATTTATTGAAAATGCTAATAAAATGGAATTAGATTTATATAACTTAGATTATTTAGTAATCTCACATGGACACTTAGATCATACTTGGGGGCTTGTTAATTATATTAAATATTTAACAGAGGCTAGTATTGAAGGAATTAATTATAAAAAAACTGAATTTATAACTCATCCTTTAGCTTTAAAAGAAAAAATGATTAATCAAGATGTCATAGGTTCTTTAGTAAAAGAAGAAAGAATCGATAAATTTTTTAGTAAAAAATTAACTAAAAAGCCATATTGGTTAACTGATAAATTAGTTTTTTTAGGACAAATAGAAAGAAATAATGATTTTGAAGCAAAAAATCCAATAGGAACTTATAATGATAATGGTACTTTTAAAAAAGATTATGTTTTAGATGATTCAGCATTAGTATATAAAGCTAAAAAAGGGTTAGTAATCATAACTGGTTGTTCTCATGCAGGAATTTGCAATATAATTGAATATGCTAAAAAAGTTTGTAATGAAGATAAAATATTAGATGTTATAGGTGGTTTTCATTTGCTCAATCCAGATGATTATCAATTAAAAAATACACTTAAATATTTTGATTCATTAAATCTTAAAAATATACATGCGTGTCATTGTACTGATTTAAAATCAAAAATAGAACTATCAAAAGTTGTGAATATAAGTGAAGTTGGTGTAGGATTAACTTTAAATTATGATTAGAAGAATGTAAGGAGTCTATTTATGAAAATAATTTTATCACCTAGTAAAAGACAAAATAAAGATTTGAAATTAAATTATCCAATTAAACAGTTAATTTTTCCTAATAAAACAAATGAATTATATGAAATTATAAATAAAAAAGATAAAAATGAATTAGGTAAATTATTAAATATTTCTAATAATCTATTAGATAAAAGTTATAACTTTTATAAAGATTTTAATTCTAGTTCTAAAAAACATTGTATTACAACTTATAATGGCTTAGTTTTTAAAAATATTAATATTAAAGATTATTCAAAAAATGAACTTAAATATTTAGAAAAAAATTTAAGAATACTTTCTGCAATGTATGGTATACTTACACCAATGACAGGAATATATAAATATAGATTGGATATGAAAGCTAAATTTGAAAATCTAAATCTATATAACTTTTGGGAAAAAGAGATCCAAAATTATTTTGAATCTGAAGATTGTATTATAAATTTAGCTTCTAATGAATTTAGTAAACTAGTAAAATCAGAAAAACTAAATGATAGCATAGTTAATATTTTATTTAAAGAAACTAAAGATAATAAAAAATTTAGAACTGTTGCAGCTCGTGCTAAAAAAGTAAGAGGTATGATGGTTGATTTTATGGTAAAAAATAAGATTGATTCAATAGAAAATATTAAAGAATTTGAAGGGATAAATTATTCATTTAATGATGATATGAGTAGTGAAAACGAATTATATTTTACTAGATATAATAAATAGTTTAAAATATATTTTATAGAATATATATTTATTTAATAGGAAGGAGCTAAAATGTTAACAATTAATAAAAAAACATTAAAAAAACGTCTTGAAAAAAAACTAGGGAAAATAGATGAACTTCTACCTATTGGAAATCATAATCTACGCCGACATTTTGTTTATATGATTAATTGTGGTAATAGAAAATATATTATTAAAATCTATTATTTAACTATTTCTTGGCATAGAGAAGTTTTTAGTTTAAATCATTTTAGTAAGACTTCTGTTTTAGTTCCTAAGGTTATAAATTATGGTGTCTTTGATGATGGAATAGAGTGGGCAATGATAGAAAAAATTGAAGGACGTTTATTAGTTGATATTTTTGACCGTATAAAATCTAAAGATCTTTTAAAAATTTATAAAGAATTAGGGAATCAATTGGCTTTGATACATAGTAGTGTTTGTAAAAAGAATACATTTGGCAGCCTAAATTACAAAGGTGAAATAAAAGAAGGATTTCAAAACTATGAAGAATATGTTAGAAATAGGATGAAACCTGTTTTAAAAAGATTAGATTTAAAAAAACAAGATGACCCTCAATTGATTGGACAAGCAGTTAATAAATTTAATTCAATGTTTCATGTAATTGATGATGTAGATGAAGGATGTTTATATCATGGAGATTTTAAACCTCGTAATATTCTTATAAAAAAAGTTAATAATACTCACAAGTTATCTGGAATTTTAGATTTTGAACAAACAGAATTAATTGATGTAGATAAAGAGTTAGTAGATTTTTATTTAAATTTAAAAGAAAATAATAGTGAGCTTGCTAAAGCATTTAAAAATGGTTATGAACAAATAAGAAAAATTGATGAAAATGCTTTAGGAAGAAAAAAATGTTTTTATAGATTATATGATGCTTTAAAAATTTGTTCATGGTCTCGTGATATTGCTTATGATTATTATTTAAAAAGTTTTAATAGAATTAAAAAAATTGTTAAAAATTAAAATATATATTGAAATCTATTATTTTTTAATAGAGAAAAAGTAAATAGATTATATAAAAAGGTGATATATATGATTGAAGAAATATTAAAAAACAAAATAAAATATGAGTGTAATAACAATTATGGAGATTATATTGAAAGAGTAGCAACAAAATTTGCTTATATAATTATAAAAAATAAAAAAGTAGTCATAGATCATAGTTTGGATCCAAAATGGGATCATTCTGGAAGAACAAGAGAAATAAATGAATCATATAATTTACAAGATTATGAAACATTTGGTGATTTTTTAGAAAATGAATATAATGGTACATCAATTGCTTCTTATACTAGTGGAATGGGTTTATATCATGAAACATATTCAGAAGATTTTGAAAAATTATCATATGAATGGATTTTTGATCAGTTATATGAAGTAATAAAACAATTAATAAAAAATAATAATAAAATTCTAAAAAAATGGATTAAAAAAAGAAATATTGAAAATTCTAAAAAACTTTTAGATGAAATATATGATATAATAATTTATGAAGATTTAATAGGAGATTTCTTAATTACTAATTCAATTGAACTTCTTATTAGTATTAAATCTATTAATCCTATGATTTTATTTAATCGAGGTAAGACAATTGCTCTTAAAAAAATTAGATTGGAAAATATAAAAAGTAAAAGAAAAAGAGAAAAAAGAAAAATAGAAAGAAAAGAAGCTGAAAAAATTTGGAATAAAATATCTAAAATGTATAAATTAAAATATAATAAAAGTATTCCTGAAAAAATTAATAAATCACATTATAATAATAGAATCAAAAGTTTACTAAAACAGATAAATAATAATGGTATACATATTTCAAAAATACAAAATATAGGTGAGTATTTAGGTTATAATTTTTCAAATTCAGTTGAGAGAATAATAATTAATTTTAAAAAGTAATTTAACTCTTATGATTTTATAAGAGTTTTTTATTTTTTTGTTTCAAATATTAGTAGTTCGGTATATATTAAATAACTAAAGTATTTATCTTTAATTTTAAATATTAAAAAACTATAATCATCAGATTCTAAGGAGGAATTATGAAGTGGTTTAAAAATATGAATATTGGTAAAAAATTAATTATATCATTTATTTTTGTTGCTATAATAGCTGGTATTATTGGTCTGGTAGGATATAATTCAATAGATGAAATTGGTAACGTTAGATTACCTAGTGTTCATTATTTATTAGAAATTGAAAAATATATGACAGATATTGGTAGTGATCAAAATAGATTAATTGACCAAGAATTATCTTTTGAAGATAGACAAAAGGTTTATCAAAATCTTGAAGAAAATATAAAAATGGTAAAAGAATATAGTGAAAAATTTTTAGAATTACCTTGGACAAAAGAAGAAGAGAATATTTGGAGTGATTATGCTACTGAATATGAAAAATATTTAGAAAGTTATGAAGAATTTATTGCTTTATCTAAAGATTTTGATGATTTAGGAATCGATAATCCAAATGAGGTACAATTAAGCATTTCCCAAAGAGAAACTGATCATGTCAATTGGATTTGGCAATTACAAACTGCAATATTAAAAGATGATAAATTTGAAGGCCAATTAGACCCTAATGAATGTGCATTAGGTAAATGGTTAGGTAGTTATGAATCTAGAAATCAGGAATTTAATCAATTGTTGAGAAATATAGAAGAATCTCACAAAAAAGTTCATCAAGGTGGAGAAACTATTGTCAGTCTGTTAAATTCTAATGATCCAGATAGGTTAGTTAAAGCTCAGCAATTATATGATGAAGAAGTTTTACCAAATATGAATTCAGTTTTAAATGATTTAAGTAAAATGTCAGTTATAGCAATTGATGCTCATCATATATTTGAAGATATGAATTCAGTTTTAAATGATTCATTAAGACCACAGTTAGATAATTCTATTAATCTATTGGAAAAATTAGTAAATATAAATACTGAAATAGCTAATAATGAGGTAACTAATTCTATTTATTTTATGTTAGCATTAATAATTGCTGGCGTTATAATATCAATAGTATTTGGAATTATAATTAGCAATATGATTAAGAAACCAATAAATCAAGGAGTAGATTATGCTAAGAAAATTGCTAATGGAAATTTCGATATTGAAAATATAAATATAAAATCTAAAGATGAAGTAGGAACATTAGCAAAAGCATTAAATCAAATGAGAAAGAAATTAAATGCAACATTATCAGAAGTACAAAATGTAGGGATGAATGTAAGTAATGGATCAGATGAGATATCACAAGGAAATCAAGATTTATCACAAAGAACTCAAGAACAAGCATCATCATTAGAAGAACTTTCAGCAACAATAGAAGAAATTACATCTTCAATCCAA
>JBNJDJ010000101.1:0-5042 GCA_051744845.1 Bacillota bacterium | reverse complement strand
TCAGTATTTTCACCAGTATCATTTGATTGAGGGCTACAGCCTGCAAATAATCCTAAAATTAAAACAAGTGATAAAATAATAGATATTGTCTTTTTCATAATAAATTTCCTCCTATAATTAATTTTTAAAATTGATTTTTCCTTTTTCAAAGTCCCTTACTATTGCTAATGATTCAAGATGTATTCCTTGTTTTCTAAGTTTTTTTCCTCCTTCTTGAAAGCCTTTTTCAATCACTATACCTACACCAGCAAGATTTGCTTGTGCCTTGTTTATAATATCAATTAATCCTAAAGAAGCTTTACCTTTTGCTAGAAAATCATCTAAAACTAATACATTATCATCTTTTGATAAGTATTTTTTAGAAACTTGAACGGTATATTCTTTATCTTTAGTAAAAGAATATACTTTAGTTTTATAAGTATTACCATCTAGGTTTTTTGATTTAGTCTTTTTAGCAAATACAACAGGTACATCAAAGTGTTTAGCTGCTAGTGCCGCTATTGCAATTCCTGAAGATTCAATTGTTAAAATTTTAGTAACATTTTTATCTTTAAAACGTTTTTTAAATTCTTTTCCAATTTCATCTAATAAATTTATTTCTAATTGGTGATTTAAAAAAGAATCTACTTTTAAAATATTGTCTTCCTTTATATATCCTTTTTTTAATATAGTGTCTTTAAGTAATTGCATCCCATCTCCTTAATATTCAAATTTAAAAATAAAAAAACTCTGCATACGCAGAGTCCATTTTTCAAACACAAAAATAGCTTGAAAAGTTTTGAACTCGTAGCCTATAGTCATTTAAGGTGACTTGTAGAAACATTTGAACCATATTTTCAAATTTATACGATATATTTAATTACATTTTAATTATAGCGAACGTTTATAAAAAAATCAAGAAAAATATTCATATTTAAGTATAAGTTAATTAATTTGAATATATTAAAATCTTTTGAAAAATTAGACTGTTTTATAAATTCCGAATACATTAAAACACTTGATATTTTAGTGATTTTATAATACTATTAAATTGTTAAAAAAAATACAATTATTATCAGAAAGAACAGGAGGACATATGGTTAAGATACTTTTAGCTAGTTTAGGAGGATTAACAGGTTGGTTTAGTATATTCTTTTTTAAGGATATAATGAAAAACAAAAATAATTTAAATAAAAATAATTCATGGGTAAAGTTAGGAATTTTAGGATTTGTTTTTAACTTCTTTGATACATTAGGAATAGGATCTTTTGCTCCATTAACAGCAAGTATGAAATTTTTAAAACAGGTAAGAGATAGAATTATTCCAGGTACATTAAATGTATCGTGTACAATTCCAATAGTATTTGAAGCATTTATATTTATTTCAGTTATTCAAGTAGAGATGTTTACATTAGTTGCAATGATTGGCTCTGCTGTAATTGGAGCTTATTTAGGAGCAGGAATTGTTGCTAAAATGGATGAAACTAAAATACAAATTGTTATGGGTTTTGCTTTATTAGTTACTGCCTTTTTAATGTTATCAGGTCAAATGGGCTGGATGCCAGTCGGTGGAGACGCTATTGGACTTTCTGGAATTAAATTAGGACTAGGAGTAGTAGGCAATTTCATATTAGGAGCATTAATGACAGCAGGTGTTGGTTTATATGCACCTTGCATGGCTTTAATATATATGTTAGGTTTATCTGCAAAAGTTGCTTTCCCAATAATGATGGGATCTTGTGCATTTTTAATGCCAGTAGCATCTAAGAAATTTATTGATGAAGGAGCTTATGATATTAAAGCTTCAATTGCAATTACTTTGACAGGTATATTTGGTGTACTTATCGCAGCTTTTATAGTAAAAGAATTACCAACTAGAATATTGACATTTGTAGTAATTGGTGTTGTAACTATAACAGGTTTTTCAATGTTAAATTCTGCATTTGAAACTTTAAGAGAAGATAGTACTGAAAATAGTGCAGCTTAAATATTTTTAAATAAAAAAAGTATAATCAGTAAAATGATTATACTTTTTTTAATAATTAATTTCCTTTTTTAAGTTTTCTAAATTTAGTAATTTGAATGAGTTTTTATGATAGTCAATAACTTTATTTTTCTTTAAATTAGATAATACTCTTGAAAGAGAACTACGATTTGTTGCTAAATAATTAGATAATTCTTTTCTATTAAAAGGGATTTGAATAGTTTTTTTCTCAATTAAATTCATTTCTTCAATTAAATAAAATAATAATTTTTCTTTTATATTTTTCTTAGTTACACAATTAATTCTAGTATTTAATCGCATATTTTTCTTAGCTAAAAGTTTTAATAAATTATCAATTAATTTTTTATGAAAACAACATTGATTATGACAAGTAGATATTAGTTTTTGATATTCTAAAAATAAAATTTTAGTAGGTTTAATTGCTTTTACAGAAAGTGGAAAATTATCTTTATTTAAAACAGCATAACTTTCACCAAAAATACCGTATTTATTAATATTTGCAATAACAATTTCATTACCAGAAATAGTTTCTTTTATAATATTTACTTGTCCTTCTAAAACAACACCTATAATTTCAATATTGTCTCCAGGGTTAATGATATATTCTTTTTTAGAATAGTTTTTTTCATATGCTTTTAGGCAATTTAAAACTTTTTTTATATCCTTTTTATCTATATTGTTAAAAAGTTGTATATTTTTAAAAATATTTTTATCCATTTTTTTCTCCTTTTAATATTATGTTAAAATATTATTAATCCAAAGTCAATTAAAATATATTAATATAATTGACTTTTTTAAAAAAGCAATATAACATAAATAATGTAGTGAAAAGTAAGGAGTTGAAATTGAAAGAAATATATTTTGATCATAATGCAACGACAAAATTAAATGAAAATGTAAATAAAGAAATGATGAGTTTGGCAAATAGCATGTATGCTAATCCATCTAGTGTTTATAAAATAGCTAGAGATTCAAAAGATATAATAGATCAATCTAAAATGTTTATTTCTAAAGTCTTAAATTGCTCAAATAAAGAAGTTTATTTTACATCTGGTGGAAGTGAGTCAAATAATTGGGCTTTAAAAGGAATAGCTTATGCAAATAAAGACAAAGGAAAACATATTATAACATCTAAAATTGAACATCCTTCAGTTTTAGAGACTTGTAAATATTTAAAAGATCAAGGTTTTGAAATAACTTATCTTGATGTTGATAAAAATGGATTTATAAAAATAGATCAACTTAAATCTAAATTAAGAAAAGATACAATTTTAGTATCAATTATGTATGCTAATAATGTAATTGGAACTATTCAACCTATAAAAGAAATTTCTGAAATTTTAAAAGATAAAAATGTATATTTTCATACTGATGCAGTTCAATATATTAAGCACAATGAAATTGATTTAAAGAATTTAAATATAGATTTATTATCTTTGTCAGGCCATAAATTTTATGGACCTAAAGGTGTTGGTTTATTATATATAAAAAAAGGTATTCAAATTGATCCATTAATTCACGGTGGAGGTCAAGAAAGAAATTTAAGAGCTGGTACTGAAAATTATATTTCTCAATTTGGAATGTATAAAGCATTAGAGATAATAGAAAAAAATAAAATAAAAAGAAAAGATTTTGTAGATAATTTAACTAATTATATGTTAAAAAAAATAAAATTATTAGATTTAAAAATATATATAAATGGTTCATTAGATAAAAGAATCTCTGGAAATATTCATTTAACTATTCCAGATATTAATCAAGAAAGTTTACTTTTTAATCTAGATTTAAAAGGTATTTTTGTATCAGCAGGCTCTGCTTGTTCTTCAGGTAGTATTGAAAGATCAAAAGTTTTAAAAGCTATCGGTCAAAAATCTATAGGAGCTGATTTACGTATTAGTCTAGGTTATACAAATACTAAAAAGGAAATAGATTATTTTATAAAAGAATTGAAAAGTATTATAGAAAGGTTAAAATAATGAGTTTAGATAAAAACAAAGTAGTTATTGGAATGAGTGGTGGAGTTGATAGCTCTGTAGCTGCATATATTTTAAAACAAGAAGGCTATGATGTAATTGGAGTAACAATGAAAATATGGCAAGATGATGGTAAAAAGCAATTTGATGATGGAGGTTGTTGTTCTCTATCAGCAGTTGAAGATGCTAGAATGGTTGCTAAAAAGATTGGAATACCATTTTATGTAATGGATTTTAGAGACGAATTTAAAACAAAAGTAATTGATAAGTTTTTAGGTGAATATAAAAAAGGAAGAACGCCTAATCCTTGTATAGATTGTAATAAATTTTTAAAATTTAAACATTTACTAGACAGAGCAAATGAATTAGGTGCATATTATGTAGCCACTGGTCATTATGCTAAAAAAGTATATGATAAAGAAAATGATAGGTATTTATTAAAAAGATCTAAAGCTGATAGAAAAGATCAAAGTTATGCTTTATATAATTTAAATCAAAGACAATTAAAACATACTCTTTTTCCTTTGGCTGAATATAGTTCAAAAGAAAAAATTAGAGAAATTGCTGATAAATTAGATTTAGTTGTAGCTGATAAAAAAGATAGTCAAGATATTTGTTTTGTAGATGATGATTATACAGAATTTATTAAAGAAAATGCTGACTATGATATAACACCTGGTAATTTTGTTGATTTAAATGGCAAATTCTTAGGAAAACATACAGGTATAACAAATTATACTATAGGTCAAAGAAGAGGATTAGGTTTGTCTTTAGGAAAGCCAGTATACGTAGTAGATATAAAAGCTGAGACTAATGAGATTGTTGTTGGAGAAAATGAAGATGTTTTTTCAAAAGGTCTAATAGCAAGTAATTTAAATTTTTTCCCTTTTGATAAGTTAAAACAAAAAATTGAAGCGGAAGCTAAAGTTAGATATAGTGGGAATACAAAGCATTGTGAAATTATACCTATAGGAGAAGATAAGGTAAAAGTAATTTTTGATAAAATAAGAGCTGTAACTTCTGGTCAATCTGTAGTTTTTTATAAAGACGACTATATATTAGGTGGAGGAGTTATAGAAAATAGG
>JBNJDJ010000100.1:0-5171 GCA_051744845.1 Bacillota bacterium | reverse complement strand
CCATCTACTGTTAAAGACATAGTTATTGCCAGTGATATTAAACCTACTATAGAAACCGATCTAAATATGTTAATGATATTTGAAAATCTCATAAAATTATCAAGATAGATAGAAAAGAATAATATTGTTGCTAATATAACAAATATGGTTCCATACTTATAAAGCAAATCAAATAAATCAACTTCACTTTTTTCTTTACTGTTCATTACTCCCACCCCCAGTAGAATAAAATAATAATTCTTCTTCATTAGTTTCACTCGTTTTTAATTCTTTAACAACCCTGCCATCATACATTACATAGACTCTGTCAGTTAGTCCTAGTATTTCTTCAAACTCACTGGAGGCATAGATAACACCCTTACCCTTACTGACTATTTCACCAATCAATTTATATATTTCAGCTTTTGAACCCACATCAATACCTTTAGTAGGTTCATCAAAAATATATAATTCATACTCAGATAAAAGCCATTTTCCAATAGAAACTTTTTGTTGATTTCCACCACTTAAATTATTAACAAGCTGCTTTTCATCCGGTGTCTTTATACCAACATCATCAATCACTTTTAAACTGGCTTCTTTAAGTTTTTTCTTATTCAAGAATGAATTACTACAGTATTCATCAAGATTAACTAAAGTAATATTTGTTTCAATGGATTCTTTGACTAAAACACCCTCTGTATGTCTCTCTTCCGGTACTAATGCCAGACCATTGTTTACCGCCTGAAAAGTATTATTATTTTTTATTTCTTTATCATAGAGCTTAATTTTTCCATCAGTAACTTTTGATTCTCCAAAAAGGAGTTTGCTTAATTCTGTTTTGCCAGCACCAACAAGACCGGCTAAACCAACAATTTCTCCGGCTCTAACTTTTAAATTAACTTTATTAATACCATTACTACCTGATAAATTATCTGCTTCAAAAATAGTTTCTTTAATTTCACAGTCAATTTTAGGGAAAGTATTTTCCAGTTTTCTTCCCAGCATTTTTTCAACTACTTTATCAATAGTTAAGTTTTTAATATTATAGGACCCTATAAATTGCCCGTTTCTTAAAACACTTACTTTTTCACAGATTTTAAAAACCTCGTCTAATCTGTGAGAAATAAATATTATACTCATTCCCTGTTCACGAAGCTTATTAACAATTTCAAAAAGCTTTTTTGATTCTTCAATACTAAGTGGTGCTGTTGGCTCATCTAAAATTAAATATTTAGCTTTAAGGAATACTGCTCTGCCAATTAAAACCATTTGTTTTTCTGATAATGAAAGTTCGCTAACCTTTTTATTAACACTGATATCTAAATCTAAAGCATCAACCTCTTCTTTTGCCTTATTTTTAATATATGACCAATCCATTAAAATATCTTTTTGATCATTTATCATATAATCCATCATTATATTTTCTGCTACACTTAAAGAAGGAATTAAAGCTGTGTCAACTTCCTGATAGACTATTACAATCCCTTCTTTTTTTGCCTGTTTGGGATTTGATATATCTACTTTACTGCCATCAATAACAATCTCTCCATCAAAATTATTATATACTCCAGCTAAAACTTTCATTAGTGTACTTTTACCAGCACCATTAGCACCAACTAAAGCATGAATTTCTGAATCTCCAACTTGAAAATTAACATTATCTAATGCCTTAACACCTGGGAATTCTTTTGTAATATTTTTCATCTCGAGCATTTTACCACTTCCAATTAAAGGAATTTTATTAAAGCTTGTTGGGATATTCCAACAAGCTTTAATAGTTAAAAATTCATTTTTATTTATTGAACTGATTCTTCCAAACTATGCATCCAATCTTCTATGAAGGCATCACTGCTGCCCCAGCCATCGTAAATATCTGCTAGGTCAGCCATTGAAACTCTTTTTTCTTCTTTGGAAGGTAAATCATCTACATGTACTAAAACAGGATCTAAAGAATAATATCTAGGGATACTTTCACCGGCTATAGCTTTTAATGCCAGCCTAATCTGAACCTCTCCTACTACAGCAGGGTTAACAGCTGCTGAAGATCTCCAGATTTCTGGATGATCCTGCATCATTGCTAAATCTTGATTGGAAATATCTACAGAATACAGAGGAATTTCTCTCCCAGAATCAACAATAGCATTATAAAAACCTTTAGCATATTCATCCCAGACTGCATAAACTGCATCTATTTCACCTTCATCACGGGTAGTTAATATTGTTTCTAGAGCTGTTTGGGCATCTCCCATTGGATTATCTGTTCCTTCATCTATTGTTGCGATAACATCTATACCTGTATATGTTGGTAAAATAGCCCCTTCCCAAATTCTATGTCTTTTATCTGTTGGAGGAACATTGGCAACTCGATTATAAACTACATTAGCTTCTCCATTCATCTCTTCAACTAAAGACATTTGAGAAATCAAACCCATCATTAAATCATACTGATCAATCGAAACTAATTTACCCTGATGAATTTCTTTAGGAACATCAAAATCATTATCAAAAACAATTACTGGAATGCCTGCTTCTAAAGCCTTTTCTACAGAATCATATAAAGCATTTGCTTTACCGTGGGAAATTAAAATAGCATCCATTTCATTAGAAATAGCATTTTCAATTCCATTAGTCATTTCTAATAAATCATTATTTGCGTCAATCACACTTAAATCGATGCCATATTTTTCAGCCTCAGCCTTAGTTCCATTAATATGCATCATCATGTGAGTACCAGTTCCCCATTCTTTAACTAAAGCCATTTTTAAATCTTTATCAGCTACTGCTTCCGGAACCTCCTGGGCCATAACCATAAAACTCAACCCCATTAAAAAAGAAATAACCAACAATGAAATTAATAATTTTGAAGACAGCTTTTTCATTTAAATCTCCCCTTAAAGTTTTAATTTTTTGAAAATTATTTGTTAACTTAATATTACCACTGTTATTATAGTGTGTCAAGCTATATTTGAAAAAAAATGATTATTTTTGAATATATATATTTATAACGCAATTTATAAAGCCATATTTTTTCATTTAATATCAAAATAAATAGTATTTATTCAAATTGTAGCATATTTCAGACTATTTTTAATTAATTAACTAATCTATCTCTTGTTTTTTTTGCAAAAAAATGATAATATATAAAAATATTAAGGAGGATTGATATGAAATGATTCCTTACAAGAGGCGTAACCTAATTTTAGACTTACTGCATTCAAAAGATATTGTATATTTAGATGAAATACAGGAAAAAACAGATGTATCTATTGCAACTGTCCGGAGAGATCTTAAAACTTTAGAAGAAGAAGGTCAGGTAGAGATTTTATCTGGCGGGGCAGCTAAACTTGTTGTAAATGTTGCGGAAAAATCTTTTGAAGAGAAAATGCAGCTAAACAAAGAAGAGAAAGAGGCAGTTTCCAGCTATGCTTCTACCCTTATTAAAGATGGGCAGTTTATTTTTTTAGGACCAGGAACAACTGAAAATCATATTATTAAGCATTTAAAAGGAAAAAATATTACAGTAGCTACTAATGGTGCTTTTCATATTGATGAGTTATTAAAATATAAAATTAACACAATTTTATTGGGGGGCAATGTTTTAACTAACATAGCAGTTTTAGTTGGGCCTTCAGCAATTAAACAAGTTTCTGATATGAACTTTGATAAATGTTTTATTGGCTGCTCAGGAGTCTCCTTAAATAATGGTCTATCTACATCAAATATTGATGTTGCTGAAATAAACAAAATTGTGATTGAAAAATCTAAAGAGGTATATTTTTTAGTAGATTCCACAAAAATAGGTACTGACTCCCGTTATGTTTTTGCAGATGTAAATGACTGCGATAAGTTTATTACAACAGATCAGGCAAATGTTGACAATTTTGATTCTAAAAAATTGATTCTTGTACAGGAAGATTATTAGTATAGTAACAGCATTTCAGCGGGGAACTCTTATCAAAATTCACGTATAGTTTACCAGTATACAGCTTTACCTCAGTCATTGCTTGGTCTCTCAAAGCATATGTCCTCTTCGCTATTTTTACAAAATTATGTATCTTAATCTTCTCGGACAATCTATTAAATAGTGAAACTATCCCCTGATTCCTGAAAAAGGAATTGGGGATTCTTTGATTTTGATTCAAAACTACTTTCTTTTTCTCTATATATAACATCAGCAGCATTCATTTCTATTCATCTAGACTTCCAAGAGTTACCTGAATTTCTATGGCCAAAATAATTTACCCAGGCAAATAAAAAAAATCCTAATATTTTTATAAAAATATTAGGATAATAATAAAATATTTATTTTTCAAGCCTGCCATCATAAAATATATCCTGCGACAATTTAATTTTCTTCAACCACTTCTTTATTTCTTCTTCTTTCACCTGGTTGGAAACAAATTCATTATGAGAAAAATTAATGAAAATTCCATCCAAATCAAATTTTTTGATTTCATTTTTTAAAATTTTTAAATTATGATCTTCGATCAATTTTTCATCAAGCTCAAAATTTTTGGCAGTTGCCAGTTCCTTGAGCTCAGTTAAATAATCTTTTGCATTATCCTGATAAATATCAACAACAGAATCTTCCACATCACTGACAACTTTTTCACCTAAAAATCCAACATCTGAAATTAAATGATCAAAAAGTTTTGGAACCCCTTCAAGCATAACTGCCCTAACTAAAAGCTCGTCACCCTGGCTGAGCTTCTTTTTTATATGTTTATTTATTTCATTTAGACCAGCATAACTGAATAAAATCAGCATATATTTTTTCATTATTTATCCCTCACAAGTTTAATACTTTATTTGAAGTTAATTAAAAATTTATTTGATAATCATTTATCTGTCCAATTTTCTCTCAGCATAATCATTATATCCCTTTACAACAAATTTATAAAGCAGTTTAGATAAAAGCCTCCAGTCCTATCAACGGCCAGTAGAATCTGGCAACTAAAATATAGATCAACCAGCCGATTACTTTAAGCAGCAGCCCCCATTTTAAGGCATCTTTGATCTGATAATATCCGGAAGAAAAAGCAATTGCATTTGGTGGTGTTCCCATCGGCAGCAAAAAGGCAAGTCCACCCGATAAAGCAACTGACAGAGTCAGCAGAATCGGATTTAAACTGTAAGCTTCAGCAGCACTAAAAGCTAAGGGCAGAATTACTGCCACAGAGGCAATATTA
>JBNJDJ010000099.1:0-5243 GCA_051744845.1 Bacillota bacterium | reverse complement strand
ATAAAATTTTGATATTTCAAATTAAAAGAATTAATTTTAACTAGTAAATTTTTTTAATTTAAAATAGTAAAAGGCTTGTCGTTAAACATCCCCTAATTAATTTAATTATAAAATGATAATTTTAGTTAAAAAAGGAGGGAGAAGATGAAAGAATTTTGTCCAGAATGTAGAGAAGAAGTAGGTTATAAAATCAAAAAAATTGAAGAAGAAAGAAAAATCAAAGGCAATTTGATAAAATATTATAAAAAGGTAGCGTATTGTAATAAATGTAATAATGAATTACTAATACCTAAATTAAGAGATGAAAATTTAAATAATCTTGAAAAAAATTATAGAATTGAGAATAATATAATAAAAGTTGATGAAATAGAAGAAATATTAGAAAAATATAATATTGGAAAGAGACCTCTTTCTCAGTTATTAGAATGGGGAGAATTAACTTTAACTAGATATTTAGATGGTGATATTCCTAGTAAACAATATTCTAACACTTTAAATTTAATTAAAGATGATCCTAAAAGATATAAGAAATATTTAGAAAAAGGTAAAAGTAATATAACAGATACTGCATATAAGAAATCATTAAAATCAGTAAATAAAATTATTGAAAATAAAGAAGATATAATTGTTAATAAAGAAAGTAAAATAGAAAATGTCATTAGATATATAATTTACAAGTCAGAAGAGATTACTCCCTTGGCATTGCAGAAATTATTATATTTTAGTCAATCCTTCTATATGGTTTTTAATGATGATGTATTATTTGAAGATGATTGTGAAGCATGGGTTCATGGTCCAGTCTATTCTGATATTTATCATAAATATAAAAATCACGGTTATAATCCAATTGAAGAAAATCTAAGTGATTATAAAGAAGATAATTTATTAGAAGATGAAAAAGTATTAATTGATATAGTGATATCTAATTTTGGTTGTTATAGCGGGAAAATATTAGAAGACATGACTCATATTGAACAGCCATGGAGAAAAATGAGAAAAGGACTGGCTCCAAAAGAAAAATCTAGAAAAGTAATTAATAAGAAATTAATTAAAGAATACTTTGAGAAAGTGAAAGATAAATACGCAATGATTGATATTGGAGATATTCAGGACTATAGTTTAGACTTATTTAAAAAGGTAAGTCGCTAAATAATTGTCTCGTAGATTTATTATTTAGAGTAGATAAACCTTTTTGAAATATGGAGGGACCTTTAATGAATAAACTTAAATTTTTAAAGCTAATTTGAAATCAGATAAATCAGAAATAAAGGATCAATCATATAATTTTGATTGATTCTTTTAAAATTATCTTAATTCCTCAAATCATCTTTTGTAAAATAGAAAAATTCAGAAGCGTAGATATTCTTATAGTTTAAATGTTTATTAGCAACTGAAATCACTAACTGCTCAAATTATACAGTTACATTGAGTTATAAATGTAATTAGTTGAAAGCAGAGTTATTTTCTGCTTTTTTTATACATGAATTAATACGTGAAAATTTCACGAATAATAAGATTAATGGTTGGCAAAACCGGTAATAAATTAGATAATAGTAATACAAACTTGAATTTAATACGGAAGTGGGTGATCAAATGTTAATACGATTTATCGTTTCAAATTTTTTATCTTTCAATTCAGAACAAGAGTTTAGTATGAATACTGGTTTAACTAGACAACACAAAAAAAGAGTAGAGGAAACAAAAAAGCAATCGTTATTAAAATTTGCAGCTTTATATGGTGCTAATGCTTCAGGGAAGTCAAATTTTGTAAAAGCTATAGATTTTTCAAAAGTTTTGATAATTAATGGAATTGAAGATATGAATTACCAGGAAATGCATTATAAATTAAATGAAGAAAATATAAATAAACCAACTAAATTTGAATATGAGGTAATGATAGATGAAAAATATTATGCTTTTGGTTTCAATGTAGATTTAAAGAATAAAAAAATATTGAATGAATGGTTAGTAGAATTATTTCCAGATGACGAAAAATTAATATATGAGAGAAGTATAAAAGATAATTATTATAAGCATGATATAAATTTTAATGCTGATAAGGTGAGAGCAAAATTTGAATTCTTATTGGATGATGTAAATAATATTGAAAATACACTATTATTGACAGAAGTTAATCGTAGGAAGAAAAATCCAGAGGATTTTAAGATTTTAGAAAAAGTGTTTCATTGGTTTCAAGAAAAATTGGAAGTTATTTATCCGGATTCAGTGATGAAGGGTATGACTAAAATTTTCAAAAATACAGATATTAATTTAGTAAAACTATTAAAATATTTTGATACAGGAATAGAAAATTTTGAATTAAGACAATCTAGTTTAGAAGAAATTTCAAAATATATTCCAAATAATATCTTTAATGCAATGAAGAAAGACATTTCTGATTTTAAAAATCAAATAGATTCTAATATTTCAAAGGATTTAAAATTTAAAGGTTTAGGTATTTTGAGATTACAAGATCATTTATATGAAATGGATTTAACTAAAGAAGAAAATGATACTGAAATTAAAGAAATCTTATTTAATCATAATGATAATAAAAATATATCATTTACTTATGGTCAAGAAAGTGATGGAACTAGAAGATTAATTGAATTGTTAAATGTTATTCATGGTGAGCACACTGGGAAGACTTTCGTAATTGATGAATTAGATAGAAGTTTACATCCGCAAATGACAATTAAATTTGTAGAAACTTTTTTAAAAATAGCAAAAGAAAAGCAAACACAATTAATAATAACAACACATGAATCAAATTTAATGGATTTAAAAATATTACGAAGAGATGAAATATGGTTTGTTGAAAGACATCATAAATTAAACGAATCTAGATTTTATTCATTGGAAGAATTCAAAGTACATAATACTAAAAAGGTAGTTAAGGATTATTTAATTGGGAGATATGGTGCAGTTCCTGTATTCAAAGATTTTGAAAGTTATATGGGTGATTAAATGGCTAAAGCAAGATTTAGACAACATAAACCATTTAATGAAAGAAGTAAAAGAAGTCAATCTAAGGAACCGAAGAAGAGTTTTTAAATTATATGTGAAGGACAAAAAACAGAAAAGCAATATTTTAAGGGTATATTTAATAATAGAGTAGAATTGGGAATTAATCAATTGATTGATATAGTGGTTATTGAGCAACTTGATCAGCATATTCCTCATCCCTTACATTTAGCAAGTGCTTGTCAGCGGATTTTAGATAATGCTAATAACCCTGAATATTTTGATGAAGATGAATGGACCCTTAAAAATTTTGATCCGTCAATAGATGAAATATGGTTAATTTTTGATCGTGATCCAGAAACTTTTAGAAGAAAGCAATATCACGAGGTCAAAAGGATTTGTAATAAAAATAATTTAAACATTGGAATGACAAATCCAAATTTTGAATTTTGGTTTTTATTACATTTACCTGATATTGATAAATATAATGAAGAGAAGATATTAAAAAACAAAAAAGATGAAGAAAAAAATAGAAGATTTATTGCATTAGAATTAGAAAAAAGATTACCGGACGGATACAAAAAGAATGATATTAAATTTGATAGATTTAAGGATAAAATTAATTTAGCAGTATCACAGAGTAATATGTTTGAAACTAATGAGTATGAAATTTTGGATAAATTAGGTTCAACGGTCAGCAAATTAATAATAAGAATGAAAGAAGATTAAATCTCTATCTTAATGGGAATAAGAAAATTCGTAAGAAAAGAGTAGATATACTTTTTATAGAAAATAAAATAGTTTAATTAATTAAAAAATTTTATATGAACATTCTCAAATGGCTTACATTAACGTTTAGGCCATTTTTTTATGAGCAAATATTATGTTTAAAATTTTAAAATATGAAAACAATTGAACCTTTATACCGTTTGTGTTATCATAATAGCATAATATGATTGTAAAGGAGGAGTGAAATGGAACCGTTTAGACCATATGAATTGCCTATTCAAGATAAAATTGATACAAGGTTATTTTTAAAAGAATTGATATCAGCGAATAAAAATTTAGCACGATATGAAGTTATGCTTGACAAGGCAAAGATAGATGAAGATTTACTATTAGGAACCTTGGGATATAAAGAGGCACATGAGTCGACTAAAATTGAAGGAACAAGAGCTACTTTTGATGATGTAATGAAATACGAGATTGATAGTAAGAAAAAAGATAATGACTTACAAGAAATAAAAAATTATTTTGAAGCGCTAAATATTGGGAGAAACTTACTAAGGAGATTACCTATTTCGACGAGATTATTTAAGAAATTACATGAAATTTTATTAAGTAATGGGGTAAGAGGGGAATTTCGTGGACCTGGTCAATATAGAACAACACAAAATTATATAGGACCAGATGGATGTACTCAAAAAACAGCGACTTTCGTACCGCCAGAACCACAATTAGTAGATAAATACATGTCTAATTTAGAGGAATACATTAATAATCCAGAAGATGAATTAGATTCTTTAATTAGAATAGCTATAATTCATGCACAGTTTGAGACGATACATCCGTTTTTAGATGGAAATGGTCGAATTGGTAGAATTTTGATTCCATTATATCTTTACGACGTGGGAATAATAGAAACACCAAATTTATTTATCAGTGAATCATTAGAAAAAGATAAACACAAATATTATCGTTTATTAAATGGTACCAGATTAGAAGATAATTGGAACGATTGGATTCAATTTTTTCTAAAAAACATAGATAATCAAACTATTAAAAACATTAATATTTTAAAAGAAATTGAAGAGTTATTTGAAAGAGATTTAAAAAAAGCTAGAAAGGTTATTAATGGTCATAAGATTAAAAAAGTAATGGAGTATATGTATTATAGACCGATTTTCCAGGTGAAAACATTAAGTGATTTATCCGGTGTGTCATATTCTACTTGTAAACGTTATTTAGATACTTTAGAGGAAGAAAAAATTATTTATTCAGATAAAAGTGTTAGAAATAGAATGTATTATTATTATGATTTACTTGATATTTTAAGATAAAAATTCAATATAAATATTTTCAATTAGTTATTTAATTGATACTTGAATTATTTTAAGTAATATATGAATTAAAAAAACTGAGTTTGATTTGGTTTAAAATAGTGATATAATGATAAAAGAAGATGTTTATGTTAATTAAATTAGGAAGTAAAAACCAAATTACTGTTCCTGCTGATATAATTAAAAAAATAGGACTTCATGAAGGTTCTAAATTAGAAT
>JBNJDJ010000098.1:0-5277 GCA_051744845.1 Bacillota bacterium | reverse complement strand
TGATAAATGTTAAAAGAGAAAAAATTGATAAAGAAATTGACGAAATGATAATTAAAAGACAATTAACAGTTGAAAGAATTAATGATAAAGAAGCTATATATTTACCGTACTTAGCAGAAGCTGAAGAATATGTTGCTAATAAACTTATACATTTAGATCGTTCTTTTTATGAATTTCCGATAGATTTAGATCATGAGTTAAAAGAAGTTAATGAAAAATTAGGTATAAAGCTACATAAATTACAAATAGAAGCTATTAAAGAATCTTTAAATAATGGTGTATTAGTAATTACAGGTGGTCCAGGTACTGGAAAAACTACTATTATTAATTCTATTATATCTATTTTTAAAAATAATGATTATAAAGTTTTACTAGCTGCTCCAACTGGAAAAGCTGCTAATAGAATGGCAGAAACTACAGGTGAAGAAGCTAAGACTATTCATAGACTTTTACAATATCAAAAAGGTAAAGGTGGATTTTTTACTTTCAATAAAGATAGTAATGATCCTTTAGTTTGTGATTGTTTAATTATTGATGAGGTATCTATGATAGATATTAGTTTAATGAAGCATTTATTAGATGCTTTAGTAGAAGGGACAAGGCTTATTTTAGTAGGTGATGCAGATCAATTACCTTCTGTAGGTCCAGGTAATGTATTGAGGGATATTATAAACTCGAATATTATAAACTATGTTACTTTAGATAAAATATTTAGACAAAGTGAAAAAAGTTTAATAGTAACAAATGCCCATAAAATCAATCACGGAGATATGCCTGTATTTAATAAAGAAAATAAAGACTGTTTTTTTATAAAACGGAAAAATCAAAATCGAATTTTAGAAGAGATTAAAAGTTTATGTCAAGATAGACTTAAAGACTTTTTAGATATTAATCCATTAGAAGATATTCAAATATTAACGCCTATGAAAAATCATATTTTAGGGACTAAAAATATTAATAAGGTATTACAAAAAACTTTAAATCCAAAATCTAAAATGAAGAATGAAAAAAAGTTTAGAGATAAAGTTTTTAGAGTTGGAGATAAAGTTATGCAGATTAAAAATAATTACGAAATTAAATGGGAAAATAATGGATCTAAAGGGAAAGGTATATTTAATGGAGATACTGGGATTATTTATGGTATAGATAAATATGATAAAAGATTATTGATTGAATTTGATAATAAAAGGGTAAAATATAAATATACAGATTTAGATCAATTAGTTCATTCTTATGCTATAACTATTCATAAAAGCCAAGGAAATGAATTTCCAGTTGTTATTATACCTATGAGTTGGATTCCAAATATGTTAGCAAATAGAAAGATTTTATATACTGCTTTAACAAGGGCAAAAAAATTGGTTGTATTTGTTGGACAAAAAAGTTATCTAAAAAAGATGATAAATAATAAAAAGAACTTAGTTAGAAACTCTGGTTTAAAAGAAAGGTTAATAAAAAGAGATGAATTAAATATTTAGGAGGTTACTATCTTACATGAGATTTTAGATATTTTTTTCCCAAGATATATTACATGTATTTACTGTAAAACGGACATATATGAAAATAGTAAATATTCTTTATGTGAAAGTTGTTTAGAAAAGCTACCTTTTATTTATGGTAAAGTTTGTAAATATTGCGGGATTAAAATAAATTCTGGTAATGTCTGTTTAGAATGTGAGAAAAACAGGTATTATTTTAATAAAGGAATTTCTGTTTTAGAGTATACAGAATTTTCTAAAAAGTTAATTTTCAATCTTAAAAATCATAAAAAAACATATTTAGCATTTTATTTTGCTAAGATGCTTTCCGATAGAATAAATATACAAGGTTTTTCAAATATAGATTATATTACATATGTACCAATGACCAATGATAAAAAAAGACTAAGAGGTTTCAATCAATCTGAATTAATTGCAAAATATTTATCTTCTAATTTAGAGATACCTTGTATTAAGTTAATTAAAAAGACTAAAAAAACTAAGTCTTTAAAAAACTTAGGTAAAAGTCTAAGAGTAAAAGAACTCAAAGATGCATTTTATCCTAATAAAGATAAAAATATTGAATCTAAAAATGTTTTATTAGTTGACGATATTTTTACAACAGGTACTACTTTAAATGAATGTAGTAAAGTAATTTATGAAAATTATCTTTGTAACATTTTTGTAGCAACAATATATAATAAGGGGAGGTAGTTATGGACTTAAAAACTTGTAAAAAATGTGGCCGAATGTTTTCTGGTAAAGAGGAACAAGAATATTGTAATAAGTGTAGACTAGATATTGAGGATCATTTTAGAATTGTTAGAGAATATGTATATGATCATCCTAATGCTACTGTAAATGAAGTGTCTGATGATACTGGTGTTGAAAAAGAAGAAGTTTTAAAATACCTTAGAGATGGGAGATTAGAACTAAAAGAAGAGTCTGCTGTTTTAAGTTGTATGCGTTGTGGGAAACCTATTAAATCAGGTAGAATGTGTAGTGAATGTTCGAAAGAACTTAAACAAGGTTTTAATGAAGCTTTTGATAAAGACAAAAGTAAAAATAATAAAAAAGATAAAAAGAAAAAAAGTAATAAAGGATGGCATACTAAAAGAAAATAAAAAAAAATTAATGATAACACCTCTTATGTCGATAATCTATTTAGAAAGGTATTGATGGAGGTGTTTTTTTATGAAAATTAATAATGGAATGAATGTTAATAGGATAATGAAAAAGTATAATAACTCAGTAAAAAAGACAGATAAAACTAAAAAAGGCGATGGATTAAAAAAGGATCAATTAAATATCTCAAAATCAGCAAAAGAATTTCAAGTAGCTATGAAAGAAGCTAAAAATACACCTGATATTCGAAGAGCAAAAGTTGATGAGATAAAACAAAAAATTGATAATGGAACTTATAATCCTTCAGCAAAAGATATTGCTAAAAAAATGGTAAATAACGCAATATCAAATAAGTAATTAGAGAGGAATAATATGTCTGAATTTGTTGATAAGTTAGTAATGGCCTTGGAAAAAGAAAAAGATATTTACGATGACATACTAGATTTATCTAAAAAGAAAAAAAGAGCAATAATTGATAATGAAATTGAAACTTTAGAAAAACTAGTAAAAGAAGAAAAAGCGTTGGCTATGTCTTTAGTTAAATTAGATAATATTAGAATTAAAATAGTAAATGAAATTTTAAAGGAAAATAATATTCAAAGTGTAGAAAACATTACTGAATTATCTAAATTTTTAGATGAAAAATCTAAAAGTGACATTTTAAGAATTAAAGATAGTTTAAGTAAAGTTGTAAAAAAAGTAAGTGATCAAAATACTCAAAACAAACAATTAGTTGAACAATCACTTGAATATATACACTTCAATATGGATTTATTAACAAGTGCCAACTTAGGTAGTAATAATTATAGTGAAAAAGCAAGCGATGATGTTAAAAAAGGAAGAAAGAATTTATTTGATGCGAAAATTTAAGAAGGTGATTATATGCCAAGTTCATTTTTAGGGTTAGGAATTGCATATTCCGGTTTAACTGCTAATCAAAGATCCCTACAAGTTACATCACATAATATTTCCAATGCGAATACAGAAGGATATTCTAGACAACGGATGGATACTCATGCTTATAGTCCTGATGTATTACCAGGTGATTTAGGTACTTTAGGAAATGGTGTAGAAGTTGAAGCAGTTAAGCAAATAAGAGATGAATTTTTAGATTATAAATATAGAGGAGAAAATGCTAAATACGGTGAATGGGATGCAAGAAGTAGTGTATTAAAAGAAGTAGAATCTATTATTAATGAACCATCGGATTCATCAATTTCTGAAGTTTTAGATGATTATTTTGAGTCTGTACACGAGCTTAATAAAAATCCTGAAAACTTAACTACAAGAACTTTAGTTAGACAACGAGCTATAGCTGTAACTAAACAAGTTAATCAAATGTCTGAAAAGCTAAAAGAGATGCAAAGTGACTTAAACTTTGAATTTAATTCAGCTGTAAATGATTTAAATAATAAAGCTGAGAAAATTGTTGAACTTAATAAAGTCATATACGAAACAGAACTAGAAGGTGGAAAAGCTAATGATATTAGAGACCAAAGAAATGTATTATTAGATGAAATGTCTGAACTTGCAGATATTGATTACTATGAAGATGATAATAATAGATTTCATATTTCTTTAGATGGTACAAAAATGGTTTCTCATTTTAACTCAACTAAATTAGAGTTAACTCCAAGAGATGAAAGATTAAATGAAGATGATGCTGTTGATTTAACTGAAGTACAGTGGGAAACAGGACAAAGTTATACACCTACTAGTGGTAAATTAAAAGGATTATATGAATCAAGAGATAATATTGAAGGTGATGCAAAAGGTATCCCTTATTATGTTGAAAGAATAAATAATTTTATAAATACATTTGCAGAAGAGTCGAATAGAATCCATTCTGAAGGTTTTGGAATTGATTCTGATAAAACTACAGGCACTTTTATGTTTACTATAAATGATTTGACAACTGAAAGGTATAAAGAGTATTTAAGAGATTATGGTTTAAATAATGAAACTGGACAATTTGGTAATGGAGAAGCAGGTATAGATGTAACTAATCAAGTTTTAAATGATACTAGTGGATTGACTGGTGATGATTTACAAGAAAAAATAATTGAAAATAAAAATAAAATAATTGGAAACAATCCTCAATATAAGGGTAAGGCAATTAAAAAAGTGGATAATGATTATTTAGTAGTTGATAAGATGAAAGCTAGTCAAGTCTCAATTGCTAAAGACCTAGAAGATTTAAATTTAATAGCAGCTTCTAGTACTAAAGATGGAGTACCTGGTGATGGTAAAAATGCATTAGATTTAACTCAGATAAGAAATAATCAAAAACTTTATGATTGGGGTTCACCTGAGGATTATGTTAAATCTTTAATATCGAACTTAGGTGTAGATGGTCAAGAAGCTAATAGAGTTACTGAAAATCAAGAAGTTTTAGTAGATGAACTACAAAGTAAAAGGCTTTCGATTCAAGGAGTATCATTAGATGAAGAAATGACAAATATGATTAAATACCAAAAGGCTTATTCAGCTAGTGCAAGAATGATAAATGTAATGGATGAAATGCTTGATTTAATAGTAAATAGATTAGGTGTTGGTGGCCGCTAGGAGGTGACTAATTAATGAGAGTAACAAATCAAATGATGAGTAGAAATTTACTTAGAAATTTAAATAGAAATATGCAAGATATGCAAGAATATCAAGATCAACTGTCTAC
>JBNJDJ010000097.1:0-5350 GCA_051744845.1 Bacillota bacterium | reverse complement strand
TATATCTGTAAGTTTAATATCCATTTTAACTATTATATTCGGTATCAATCCATTTTCTTGTAATAATAAAGCTAATATCAAGTGTTCAATATCTATAGTTGGGTTAGAATAGTCCTCAGCAATTTTTTCGCTAGATTGTATTGCTCTTATAGAATTTTGAGTTAAATTATCTAAATTCATAAATACCTCCTTTTATTTAATCTCAAAAGTATTTATACCATTTTTTTTTAATTTATAACATATTTTTTTAAAAAAATCAACAAAAAAAGACAAGCCTATTAAGCTTGCCTTTAAAATTAATTATATTAATAATTATATGCTTTAACTTCGAAATTTTCTTTATGATATTTACAACTTGGACAAATATTTGGAGCTTCATTTCCTTCATGAACATATCCGCATTTTCCACATTTCCATTTTGTATTTTTGTCTTTTTTAAACACTTTCGATTTTTCAATATTCTCTGCTAATTTATTGTATCTTTTTTCATGTTCCTTTTCTACATCAGCAACAAAATTAAATGTAGCAGCAACTTTATTAAAACCTTCTTCTTTAGCAACTTTAGCAAAATGAGGATATAATTCTGAATGCTCTTCATTTTCTCCCATTGCAGCTGCTTTAAGATTTTCTAAAGTAGTTCCTATCTTGCCAGCAGGATATGCTGCATTTATTTCTAAGTCTCCACCTTCTAAAAACTTAAAAAATGCTTCTGCATGATATTTTTCATTCATCGCAGTTTCTTCAAAAATATCTGCTATTTGCATATAACCTTCTTCTCTAGCTTTTTTAGCAAAGAAAACATATCTTGTTCTAGCTTGCGATTCCCCTGCAAAAGCTTTAAGTAAATTTTTTTCTGTTTTAGTTCCTTTAATTGAATTCATATTTATCTCCTATTATATTTAAGCTTCTTCTTTTGTTTCATCTACAAATACCCTATTAGCTAACTTAGAATCTAACATAAAGATTCCTGAGTTATTATCTCCTATCATTTCTAATTTTTCTAAAATTTCAGAAGCATTAGCTTCTTCTTCTACTTGTTCATCTACATACCATTGTAGCATACTATTAGTAGCATAGTCTTTTTCTTCCATAGCTAATTCAACTAATTCATTAATACTTTTTGTAATGAACTTTTCATGTTCTAAAACATCTTCGAACATTTCTAAAAGTGTATCCCATTCAAATTGAGGTTTATCTAAAGCCTCTAATTTAACTCTTCCACCTCTTTCATTAATAAAGTCCATTATTTTTAGTGCATGAGTAACTTCCTCTTCATATTGGATTCTAGTCCAATTAGCAAAACCATCTAAATTCATATCTACACATTGATTTGACATAGCTAAATATAGATATGCCGAGTAATATTCTTTATTTATTTGTTCATTTAATGCTTTTTGTATTTTTTTATTCATAATGCCTCCTAAAATTTCTTATTTATAATTCATTAACCCATAAACCATGGATATTACAATATTCTCTAGCTTTAACTTCATCAGCTTCTACCATGAAAATAGCTTCAGGTTTATCTTCTGGACATAGCTTTTGTCTATAAACTTTTCCATCTGCAATTAATTCTATCATTTCTATATAATGGTCTTCTGTCATTGGATGTTCAGTATTTTCACCAATTTTAACTTTAAATCCACCATCAATTTTCTCAATATACGGAACATGTTTTTCAGTACTTGAATCTTCAGTCTTTTCTTCTAATAATTTCATATCTTCACCACAACATACTAAAGTTCCAGCACCTTCATGTAAAACTTCAACAACATTTCCACATAAATCACACGTATAAATACCTTCTAACTTAGCCATAAAATCCTCCTTGTTCTAAATTTTTATCTGTTTTTACAATTTACAAGATTGTAACAGTTACAAATATAGTATAGTATTATTTAACAAAATTGTCAATATATTTTCAAAACTATACAACTTAACCGCCATTATAATTAATACCTAATAAATTATATATTAAACATTTAAATTAATTTTTTTCATATTTTTATAAGAAAAATTTTTTATTTGTTTTTATTAATCAATAATTATATTTAACATTAATTATATAGCTATGAAAACGATATCATTTTATTTTTTTCATATTTTTAAGATTTACATTTATATTTATTAAGTTTTTTGGTATCATTAATATAAGTAATATTTTATAATCATACATATTAAATATAAAGGAGGTCGATTAAATTGGAAGATATTAATTATATTAATTCGGAAGATATAAAATTTGATAAACATTTATTTCATAAAGGTGAAAACTTTAAGTCATATAATTTTTTAGGTACTAAGAAACTTAAAAATGGATACAGATTTATAGTTTTTGCTCCTCATGCTAAAGAAGTTTATCTAGTTGGTGATTTTAATAATTGGCAAGGTACTAAGATGAAAAAGATTACTTCAAATGGGCTTTGGAATGTAAATGTTAAAAGTTTAAAAGAATTAGAAAATTATAAATATAAAATTATTACTTTTGATGGAAAAGAGTTAATCAAATCCGATCCATATGCTTTTTATAGTGAAGTAAGACCTAATACTGCTTCTAAAACTTTCAATATTAATAAATATAGTTGGAATGATAATAAATGGATGAAAAATCGAAAAGATACTAAACCATATGGTAAGCCAATTAATATTTATGAGATGAATATTATGTCTTGGAAAAAAGATGAAGATGGAAATCCACTTAGTTATAAAGATTTGGTTGATAAATTAATACCATATCTTAAAAAATATAACTATACACATGTTGAGTTTATGCCTTTATATGAACATCCATTTGACGGAAGTTGGGGTTATCAAATAACTGGATATTTTTCTATTACTTCTAGATATGGTACTCCAGATGATTTTATGTACTTAGTAGATAAATTACATCAAGAAAATATTGGTGTTATTGTAGATTGGGTACCTTGTCATTTTTGTAAGGATGACCATGGATTAAGAAAATTTGATGGAAGCCCTCTTTATGAATCTGCTGATTCTAAATTAGCTAATAATATTCAATGGGATACATTAAATTTTGATTATAGTAAAAATGAAGTTATTTCCTTTTTAATATCCAGTGCAATGCTTTTATTAGATAAATTCCATATAGATGGTATTAGAGTAGACGCAGTTGCTCATATGCTTTACAAAGATGATGGAACTCATAACCAACCAGCTATTGATTTAATAAAAAAATTAAACAAAGCAATTTTTTCAAATTATGAAAATGTATTAATGATTGCCGAAGAATCAAGTACATGGCCTTTAGTTACTTCACCAGTTGATAAAGATGGATTAGGGTTTAACTTTAAATGGAATATGGGTTGGATGAATGATGTTTTAGAATTTTTCGAACTAGAACCTATATATAGGAAATATCACTCTGATTTATTAACCTTTTCAATCACTTATGCATTTAGTGAAAATTTTATTTTACCACTTTCCCATGATGAAGTCGTTCATGGTAAAAAGTCACTTATAAATAAAATGCCTGGTGACTACTGGCAAAAATTTGCTAATCTAAGATTATTATTAACATATTTAATGACTCATCCAGGTAAAAAAATGTTATTTATGGGTGGAGAATTCGGTCAATTTATTGAATGGAATGAATGGGAAGAACTAGATTGGTTTTTACCTGAAAAATATGAAAAACACGGAAAAATGTTAGAATTTACAAAAGATTTAAATAATTTCTATCTAGAAAACAATGAATTATATGAACTTGACACTAGTTTTGATGGATTTGAATGGATCAATCACACTTGTGAAAAACATTTTGTTTTATCATTTATGAGAAAAAATAAAAATGGAAACAGTTTAATTATTGTTTGTAATTTTACACCTGAAACTTTGATAAATTATAGTTTAGGAGTTAATAAACCGGGTATATATATTGAAGAGTTTAATAGTGATTTAGAAGCTTATGGTGGTGCAAACAAAGTTAATAATCAAAAAATCGAAAGTTATGAAAAGCCTATGCATGGTTATAGTAATGTTATTGATATAACTGTGCCTCCATTAGGCGTGACAATTTTAAAATTAAAGGAGGAAAAATGATCAAAAAAGAAATGATAGCTATGATTTTAGCCGGTGGTAAAGGTTCAAGATTAAAAAGGCTTACTACTAAAATGGCCAAACCTGCTGTACCATACGGCGGAAAATACAGGATTATCGATTTTGCTTTAAGTAATTGTTCAAATTCTGGAATTGATACTATAGGTGTATTAACTCAATATCATCCCCTAGCTTTAAATGCTCATATAGGAATTGGAAAACCTTGGGATTTAGATAGAACACGCGGAGGAATTAAAGTTTTACCGCCTTATGTTTCTGATAAAGGTGGACAATGGTTTGAAGGAACTGCACATGCTATTTATGAAAATATCCATTTTATTGAAATGTATAATCCAGAATATGTTTTAGTTTTATCAGGAGACCATATTTATAAAATGGATTATAGAAAAATGTTAAAATTCCATAAAGAAAAAGATGCTGATGTTACTGTTAGTTCTATGAAAGTTCCTTTAAAAGAAGCTTCTAGATTTGGAATACTTAATACTGAAAAGGATCTAGAAATATATGAATTTGATGAAAAACCAGACGAACCTAAAAATGATCTTGCTTCAATGGGAATATATATTTTCAATTGGCAAAATTTAAAAAAATATTTAGAACAAGATCCAAATGATTGTACTGATTTTGGCCATGATATATTACCTAAAATGCTTGCAGATGGTAATAAAATGTATGCTTATGAATTTGAAGGCTATTGGAGAGATGTAGGCACTATTGAAAGTTTCTGGGAAGGAAATATGGAACTTTTACAAGAAAATAGCCCAATTAATATTTTTGATGACGATTGGAGAATATATTCTAGAAATGCTAATTTACCACCACAAATAGTTAGTGAAAATGCTATTATTAAACATTCGATGGTTAATGAAGGATGTTATATAGATGGAACAGTAAAAAATTCTATGATTTTTCCAAATGTCGATATTCACAAAGATGCCGTTGTTAAAGATTCAATAATTATGCCAAATGTAGTCATTAAAAAAGGGGCAAAAATTTATAAATCAATCATATCTAATGATATCGTTGTTGAATCTGGTGAAATAATCGGAGATGAAGATAATAAAGAAATCACATTAATCGCTAAAGACTCTTTAGGCGTTGTAGAATAGGAGGTTATTTTGAAAAATTGTCTTGGAATAATAAATTTAAGTGAAGAAGAAGATAATATTAAACAATTAACAAAAGTTCGTCCAATAGCAGGATTGCCTTTTGCTGGACGTTATAGAGTTATAGACTTTATATTATCAAATATGGTAAATAATGGAATTACTAA
>JBNJDJ010000096.1:0-5423 GCA_051744845.1 Bacillota bacterium | reverse complement strand
AAGTTAATATTACTGATTATAGTAAACCAAATATTAGTGAATCTTATTTAAAAAAATGGCAAAATATATTAAATATAACTAAAGATATTATTGGAATTGATGCTGCATTAATTATGAAAATTACATCTAATACTTTAGAGGTATTTGTTAAAAGTGAAAATAAGGAAAATCCTTATAAAGTAGGAGATAGCGAAAATTTAGGTAAAGGTTTATATTGTGAAACAGTTATTGGTAAAGATAAAGAACTTTTTATTAAAAATTCATTTAATGATAAAGATTGGAAAAATAATCCTGATATTGATTTAAATATGATTTCTTATTATGGCATGCCAATAAAATGGCCAGATGGAGAAGTATTTGGGACTTTCTGTATTTTAGATTCTAGTCAAATACAATTAAATAATCACAAAAGTAATATTTTTAAATCATTCAAAGATATTATTGAACAAGATTTAAATTCTTTGGTTAAGCAAACAGAACTTAATAATTTTTTTGAAATTAATTTGGATTTATTATGTATCGCTAATTTAGATGGAGAGTTTGTTAAAGTAAATAGTTCTTGGCAAGATTTATTAGGTTATACAACTGAAAAATTAGAAGGTATGTCATTTCTAGATTTTGTACATCCTCAAGATTTGAAACCTACTAATAAAGCAATTAGTAGATTAAATGAAAATAAAGATGTAATTAATTTTGTAAATAGATTTAAAGATAAAAATGGTAAATATCATTTTATTGAATGGAAATCTAAAATAAAAAAAAATCATATATATGCTGCTGCTAGAGATATTACTAAAAGATTATTAGATAAAGAGAAACTCAAAAAACAAAAGAAAAGATTAAATTGGATTATAGAAGGAACAGATGCAGGTACATGGGAATGGAATATTGTAACTGATAAAACTACTTTTAATGAAAAATGGGCAGAAATGTTAGGTTATAATTTAGAAGAGATTTTGCCAACAAGTAAAAAAACTTTAGAAGAATTTATACATCCTAAGGATTTGAAGAAAGTAGATAAAAACCTTAAAGAACATTTTAATGGAAAAAGTGATATTTATGATGTAGAAATTAGAATGAAACATAAAAATGGAAATTGGATTTGGATTAATGCAAGAGGTAAAGTTATTGATTGGACAAAAGATAATAAACCACTTAAAATGTTTGGAACTCATATAAACATAACAAAAAGAAAGAAAAAAGAAAATAAATTAAAAGAAACTCAAGATTTAGTAAAAAATTTAACCGATCAAGCACCTGGACTTATATATCAGTTTAAATTATTACCTAATGGTAAATATGTTTTTCCATATGTTTCTAAAGGAATTGAAAAAATATATGAAGTCAGTTCTGATAAAGCTATTTTAGATGCACAAAAAGTTTTATCAAGAATTCATCCTGATGATTATGAAAAAGTTATCGAATCTATTGAAATTTCAGCAAAAAATTTAAGCATTTGGTATAATGTGCATAGGGTAATTTTACCTAAAAAAGGCTTAAGGTGGTTAAAAGGAGAAGCTAGTCCTGAGAAGTTGAAAGATGGCAGTATTTTATGGCATGGAAGTGTACGAGATATTACAAAAAAACAAAAACAGCATGAATTTCAGAAAATACTTGCTGAAATATCATCAAGTTTATTAAAAATCGATTCATTAAGTATAGATAAGAAATTAAACAACACATTAAAAAATATTGGAGAATTTCTAAATGTTGACCAAGGTTTTGTTTTTAAATTTTCTGAAAATAATAAATTTATGTCTAATATTCATCAATGGAATAAAAAAGGAAGTATATCAAATATAAGTAAAATTCAAAATATCCCAGTTATAAATTTTTGGATGGAAAAATTTTCAGAAGATAAATTTATTAATATTTCTAATTTAGATGAGCTTACAAAAAGTGCAAAAGATCAAATGAGTATATTAAATGAATATAAAATCAAATCTATTTTTTGTATGCCTATATTTATTGAAAACAAATTATTTGGTTTTATTGGTTTTAATACATTTAATAAAAAAAGAATTTTTTCTAAAGAGGAAATTAGATTACTTAAAATTTTTAAAGATGTAATAACAAGTGCTTTTTCGAAATATATTTATGATAAAAAAATCAATAAATTGACCTATAACGACAGTTTAACAGGACTTTTTAATAGAAGATTTTTTGAAAAAGAATTAACAAGATTAGATACTAAAAGACAGATTCCTATAAGTGTAATTGTTGCTGATATAAATGGTTTAAAAATTATAAATGATAGTTTAGGTCATGAAAAAGGTGATAAATTACTTATTAAAAGTGCTAATATTTTAAAAAGCCTTCTTCGTAAAGAAGATATTTTAGCTCGCCAAGGTGGTGATGAGTTTGCTATATTATTACCTCAAACAAAATCTAGAGAAGCTGAAGATATAATTAGTAGAATAAAAAGTGTATCTAAAAAAACTAAAGGAGATGAACTGACTGTATCAATAGCTTTAGGTACAGCTACTAAAACTAAAATTAATCAAGATATATATGAGATCTTAAAAAAAGCTGATAATAATATGTATCAAAACAAATTATCAGAAAGTAAAAGTGCTAAAAATAAGATGGTTAAAAGTTTATTAAATACTTTAGCAGTCAAAAGTAATGAAACTAAAAAGCATGCTAAACGAATGACTGATTTATCAAAAATTTTTGGTAAGAAATTAGGTCTTTCTAACTATGAATTAAATAGACTTGTTTTACTATCTACTTTACATGATATTGGAAAGACAACTATTTCAGAAGAAATATTAAAAAAACCAGGAAAGTTAACTGAAGAAGAATGGAAGATAGTAAAAAAACATTCGGAATCAGGATATAGGATTGCAAATTCTTCTCAAGAATTTGCATTAGTAGCTGAAGATATATATGCCCATCATGAAAAATGGTCTGGTGATGGTTATCCTAGAGAATTAAAAGGTAAAGAGATACCATATTTAGCTAGAATTATATGTATTATAGATGCATATGATGTTATGACTCATGATCAACCATATAAAAAGGCAATTTCTAAAAAAGCGGCTTTAAATGAGATAAAAAGATGTGCAGGTAGTCAATTTGATCCAAAATTAGCTGAAATTTTTATTGAAATGATGAAAAAAATAAAAAATAATAAAATACAATAATTAAAAATTATTTTTAAATAATTTAGTTTAATGTCACCGATTGGAGGAAAATATGCACTCTAAATTTATAAATCATTTTGACTTTGAAAAGCTAAATCTTTTACTAGAAGGTTTTAATAAATCAACAGGTTTTGTAACAGCAATTTTAGATTTAAATGGTAATGTATTGTCAAAATCTGGTTGGAGAAAGATTTGTATTGACTTTCATAGAAAAAATAAAGATACTGCATATAATTGCAAAATAAGCGATACAAAATTAGCTAGTCAAATGGAAAAAGGGAAAAATTATCATGCTTATAAATGTTTAAATGGATTAGTTGATGTTGTTGTTCCAATAAAAATTAAAGGTGAGCATATTGCAAATTTATTTTCAGGACAGTTCTTTTTTGAAAAACCAGATATTGAATATTTCAAAAATCAAGCTGAAAAATATAATTTTAATGAAAAAAAATATTTAAAAGCTTTAAAAAAAGTTCCAGTTGTATCAAAAGAAAAAGTCAAAGTAACAATGAGTTTTTTAGTTGAAATAATTCAAATGATAGTAGAGTTAACAATTGAAAAATTAGAACAGCAAGAATTAAATATTTTACTACAAAGTACTTATGAAGAAATAACTGCTCAATATAGAGAACTTGAAAATATTAAAAAACAATTGGAAATTAGCCGATCTAGATATATTTTAGCTTTTGAGGCATCTAATAGTGGTATATTTGATCAAAATTTTAAAAAAGAAAGATACTATATTAATTCTAAATGGTATAATCAATATTTAGATAAAAAATTATCTGATTCAAATAATTTCAATAAATTAGTTGAATTAATACCTATTAATTATAAAAAAACTTATATGAATTTTAAAGAACAAATTTTTAATAGCAATAAGAGAATTTATAATATAGAATTTTTTATTAATTTAAAAAATTCAAATGAAAAAATATGGCTTAATGAAAATGGTGTAATAAAACGCGATAAAAAAGGAAAAGTTATTAGAGTAATTGGAAGTCATCGTGAAATTACTCATTTTAAACAAAACATTAAAAAAATAAAAGATTTAGAAAAATACGATCAACTAACAAAATTATATAATAAAAAAGATTTAGAATTATATTTAAAAACTAAGTTAAAAGAAAATTTAACAGACTCAATTTCAATTATATTAATAGATTTAGACAACTTTAAATATATTAATGATCAATATGGCCACCATATAGGAGATGAAATTTTAAAAACTATTGCTAATAGAATGATTAATAATGATGTAGCTGATTATATAAGCCGATTTGGTGGAGATGAATTCATTTTAGTATTAAATAAAATAAATAAGAATCAAAGTTTAATTAATAAATTACATAAAATCAATTCTATCATTAATAAAAAAATGGTTATAGAATCAAATGTATATTACGTTGAAGCAAGTTATGGGATTACTATATCTCCTAATCATGGAAAAAAATACAATGAGTTAATTAGAAAAGCTGATTTAGCTATGAATTATGTTAAAAGTTTAGATAATGAAACTTGGTATAAAATATATGATGAAAATATTAATAAAAATTTTGAAGAAAAAATTTCAATGATTGCGGCTTTAAAAACAGGTATTAAAAATAATGAATTTTTTATGGTTTATCAACCTATAATGGATTCTGTATTAGGTGAAATATATACACTAGAAGCATTAATGCGCTGGAAACATAAAGATGAGTTTATTTCTCCTGGAATATTTATTCCTTTAGCTGAAGAAAACGGGTTAATATATGAACTAGGTTTAATTAGTATTTTAGAAAGTATTAAATATTTAAAAACTATTAATGAATCTTTTAATATTTCAATAAATTTTTCTCCAAAGCAATTAAAACATCCTAAATTAATTGATACACTTAAAAAACAAATTAAAAAACATAATGTTTCATATGAAAAGATAATTATTGAAGTTACTGAAACATCTGTAATTGAAAATTTTGATTTAACAATTAATGTTTTAAAAGAAATGAAAAATTTAGGATTTAAGATAGCATTTGATGACTTTGGTACAGGTTATTCTTCATTAAGTTATTTAACTAAATTGCCTGTTGATATTTTAAAAATTGATAAAAATTTTGTTCAATCTGTAAATAAAAGTAAAGATAATATGGAATTAATTAAAGCTATAATAACCATTGCAAAAAGTAGAAATTTAAAAGTTATATTTGAAGGTGTAGAAACTAAAGAACAATTGACTTTTATTTTAAGACAAGGTTGTAGATATGTTCAAGGATATTATTATTTTAAACCTTTAGA
>JBNJDJ010000095.1:0-5427 GCA_051744845.1 Bacillota bacterium | reverse complement strand
TAATTCATCTTTTAAAGTATCTATAATATCCATTGTAGTTTTCATACCTACATCAGCCATAATTAAAATTTCTTCTAATTCTTCAAAAAGCTCATCATCAATTTCTCCATAATTATTAATCAATCTATCAATTTTATCAGTTATACCTTTTTTGGTTTTAGTAAGTCCTTCAGTTAATTTTTTAAAAAATGACTTATCTTCATTTTTAACATTTTTTTCACTTTTTGAATCTTTTCCAAATAATTTTTTTAACATTTAATCATCAAATCCTTTCTCTTTTATATCTTTCAACTTTAATGAAACCATTTTAGATATTCCTTCTTCCTCCATAGTAACACCGTAAAGTACATCAGCAATTGTCATAGTTCCTTTTCTATGTGTAATAACAATAAATTGCGAATCCTTAACTAATTTATTTAAATAATTTGCAAATCTATATACATTTGCATCATCTAAAGCTGCTTCTATTTCATCTAAAACACAAAATGGAGTAGGTTTATTTTTTAAAATTGCAAAAAGTAAAGCTATCGCAGTTAATGCTTTTTCACCACCTGATAATAAATTTAAGTTTTGTAAAGATTTCCCTGGAGGTTGAGCCATTATTTGAATTTCCGTTTCCAAAATTTCTTTTTTATTATCTAAAATAATATCAGCTTTACCGCCATTAAATAAAGTTTTAAATATTTCTTTAAAATTATTTTTTATATTATTAAACTCTTGAATAAATTGACTCTCCATTTTTTGTTCTAAATCTTTTATAATGTTTTTTAAAGATCTAATAGACTTTTTCAAATCATCTCTTTGATCTACTAATTTATCATAACGCGTTTTTACTTCTTTATACTCATCTATAGAATTTAAATTAACACTACCAATAGATTTTAATTTTTTCTTTAATTTTTTAATTTTATCTTTTTTTCCTAATTTAGAATTATCAATTTTCAAACTCAAAGCTTCAAATAAACTTATCTCATATTTTTGCCATAAATCTTTTTTGATATTTTTTATATTAGCTTTTAAAGTAGCCATTTTAATATTATTCTTTGAAATTTTTTGATTAATTTTTTTATTTTTATTTGAATACATTTCAATTTTTTCTTCTAATGTAAAAATAGTATTTTCTTTTCTCTTTAACTTAGATTTTAAATTATCTAATGATTTTTTCAAATTAATTTTCTTATCTTTTAGCTCTAATTTAGAATTTTTTAATTTTAATTTTTCTTCTTTTAATTTTTTTACTCTTTTATTAAAATCAGATAAGATATTATTTTTTAATTTTAAATCAGTATTATAATCTTCTAATCTAGAATTAATATTTTCTAGTTTATTTTCTAAATTATTATTTTTTTCATTTTTAGAAGCAATTATTATTTTTAAATCAGTTACATTTTTTTCTATTTCTGAAATATCTTTACCAAAATCTTTTTTCTCGATTTTAGTTATTTCTTTTAATAATTTTTCTATATTTTCATCAAAAACTTTATTTTTTTCTATCAATTCATCTATTTTATCATTATGAGTTTTTATTTTTTTTGTATAATTTTGAATATCTTTTTTAATTTCATCTTGTTTTTCAAAAAAATCTTTCAATTTATTTTTTTGATATTCTAATTTTGATTCTTTCTCATAAATATTTTCCTTATAATCAACAATCTGTTGATTAATATTTTCAATACTTTGTTCAATTTTTTCTACCTTATGTTGATATTTATCAACATTTTCTTTAGCTTCCTTACCTTTAGATACCATTGATTTAAGTTTTTTATCTAAAGTATTTATTTTCCTTTTTCTACTTATTAAACCTTTTGATTTAGAACTATAAGAACCTCCAGTAATTTTACCGCTTGATGAAAAAACCTCGCCTTCTAGTGTAACAGTTCTAAACCTAATATTTTTAATATCCATTATTTTTTTAGCAGTTTTATAATCTTTAACAATTAATACATTTCCTAAAAGATAATTAAATAATTTATTATATTTTGGATCAAAATCAATTAATTCATTTGCTCTACCTAAAAAACCATCAAAAGCTTTAACCTTTCTTAAAATATTTTTATTAACTCGTCTATTAAATATTTTATTTAAAGGTAAAAAAGAAACTCTACCAAATTTTTTTTGTTTTAAAATATTAATTAATCTTTTTACAATAGATTGATTATCACAAACAACGTTTTGCATAGAGCTACCTAATGCAACTTCAATAGCAGTTTCATATTTTTTACTAATCTTAATTAAAGAACCTACAACTCCATGTACTCCATTTGTATTATTATTTTTTTGTATGTATTTCATTAATTTTTTTACAGAATGATAATAACCAACAAAGTTTTTTTCATGATTTTTTAACACATTTAATTCAGTTTTAACTTCTTGATAAGTATTTTTTAATTTTTCTCTTTTAGAAGTATGATCTTTCAAAAGTTTTTTTGTTTTATCTAATTTTTCTTTTTTTAACTCTCTATCTTTAGTTATTTTTAGTAATTTTTCTTTTTGTTTATCTAATTTATTTTCAATTTTTTCAATTTCATTGACATCTTTTTTATTAGAATGATTTAATTCTTTTTTATGAATTGATTTTTTATTAAGTTTGTCTTTTAATTCATTTAAATTATCTTTTTTAACTTCAATGATAGCTAAATTTTTATTTTTAGATTGTTTTAATTTATTAATTTTTTTCTCTTTTTCATTTTTAAGTTTTTCTTTTTTTTCAAAACTATTAATTTTTTGATTTAAAAATTTGTTTTTTTGTTCTAATTTACTTTCTATATCTTTAATTTCTTTTTTTAAATCATTTAAATTCTCAATAGTTTTATTTTTTTGTTTATTTTCTTCATCCAATTTAATTTTTATATTTTTTATAGACTTTTTAGTCTCTTCAATTGTTTCATAAGTATGATCTATTCGTTCTTTTTTTAAATTTAATGAATTAGCTTTTTTAGAAATTTCTTCATTATTTTTATAAAACTCTTTTTCTTTATTATCTATTTGATTTTCTAAGTTTTGGACTGTACTTTTATTATCTTTAAATTTCTTTTTAAAAATCTTTAAATAGTTTTCAACTTTATCATTTATAAAATATAAATCTGATATTTTTTTATTAATTAATTTTTTATCTTTATTATTTTTTTTAAGTTTATCAGCTAAAAAATTAATCTCTATTGTTTTTAGAGTATCATAAGTCTTTTTATATTTTTTTGCCTTTTCACTTTCTATTTTTAAAGGTTTAATTCTTTTTTTAAGCTCACCGACAATATCTTCTATTCTTTCTAAATTATCATTTGTCTTTAATAGTTTTTTTTCAGATGATTCTTTTCTAGTTTTATACTTTTCTATACCACAAGCTTTTTCAAAAATTAATCTCATCTCACTTGCATTTGCAGTAACCATTTCATTAATTTTACCTTGAGAAACAATAGAATAACTATCAGAACCTATACCAGTTCCTATAATAAGTTCTCGAATATCCATCAATCTAGTTTCATTGCCATTTATCAAATACTTACTTTCGCCAGATCTATATAATTTTCTAGAAATCTTAACTGTATCGTATTCAATATCAAATAAATCATCTGAATTATCAAAATATAAACTCACTTTTGCCATACCTAAAGGTTTACGATGTTTAGTACCATTAAATATTACATCTTTCATAGAATTTCCTCTAAGCAAAGTTATTTTTTGTTCTCCAAGTACCCATCTTAAAGCATCGGTAATATTACTTTTACCACTACCATTAGGGCCTATTATACAAGTTATACCACTTTCAAAATCTATTATTGTCTGGTCTGCAAATGATTTAAATCCTTGCATTTCAACTTTTTTCAAATACACTTATTACACCTCTATTAACTAAAATATATTGTTTCATTAATTTTTTTATTAAAAACTTTAATAACACCTCTTTTTATACTTTTATCAGAAATGATTTGAAAATTTTCAATATTAAATTTGTCTTTTAAATAAATCTTATTTGATTTTTTATTTCCTACTAAATACGAAATATCTTTAGGATTAAGTTTAAATTTCAAAGTCTTTATATTTTCCTTATTATCAATTTCTTTTTCAATTAATTTTAAAATATATCTACTTATAACTAATTGGCGAAAAGAAGAATGAAAAGGTCCAGCAACTACATCTTTTCCTTCCATAATATTTTTAGTAGGCTGTAATCCTATTCGAATCACGTCTATATCATTTTTAAAAAATAAATCATACATATCTGTAGATAAATCAACAGCTTTATCTAAACTCAAAGGTCTATATTTATTATTTTCATATAAATATTCTAACTCAGTTTCTTTTATAATCAAAGTAGGATAAATTCTAACAAAATCCGGATTGATTTTAATAACTTTTTTTACTGTTTTTATAGTCTTTTTATATGTATCACCAGGCAAGCCTATCATTAATTGAATTCCTAATTCAAAGTCATACTTTTTTATTAAATCACAAGTTTTATAAACAATTTTTTCATTATGACCTCTGTTAGACATTTTTAAAACTTTATTTGATAAACTTTGTACTCCTAATTCTATTCTTTTTACATTAAATTTTTTTAAAATTTCTAATTTTTCTATATCTATACTATCTGGTCTAGTTGATAATCTAATACCTTTTATAGGATAATTTTGTATATATTTATTAGCTATTTTAAGAAATCTAATTTGGTCTTTTAAATCAATAGCAGTAAAAGTCCCACCATAAAAGGCAATTTCGACAATAGGTTTTTTATCAAAGTCTATTGTTGAAATCGCCTTTTTAATTTCTTTATTAACTTTGTCAAAATTATATTCAGTTTTTTGTCCAGTAATCTTTTTTTGATTACAAAACACACAATCATTAGGACAACCTTTGTGCGGAACAAACACTGGTATAATAAATCTATTATTCATAAACATCCACTTCTTGAATAGCTTCTTTTGCCGCTTGTTGCTCGGCTTCTTTTTTATTACTACCTTCTCCGCTTCCTAAAATTTTATCTTCTAGCATTACATGAACATAAAAAGTTTTATTATGGTCAGGTCCTTTTTCATCATATAATTGATAATTTAAATTTTTAGTAGTTTGAGATTGAATAATTTCTTGAAGTCTAGTTTTATAATCTAATAATAAATCTCCACTTACTGCTTGATTAATTTTAGTCTCCATTATATCTAAAATAAATTTCTCTACAGTCTTAAAATCATTATCTAGATATATAGCTGCTAAAACTGCTTCAAAACCATCTGCTAATATAGAAGTCCTACTTCTTCCACCTGTAATTTCTTCACCATGTCCTAATTTAAGACTTTCTCCTAGTTCAATTGATTTAGCTACATCAGCTAAAGAAGGTTCACAAACTATTTTAGCCCTTAATTTAGTTAATTGACCTTCAGGAATATCAGGAAATTTTTTAAACAAATAATTACTTATTACTAAACTTAAAAC
>JBNJDJ010000094.1:0-5489 GCA_051744845.1 Bacillota bacterium | reverse complement strand
CGAGTATTAGGATCAACTAATCTAAAAGTGTCGAATGTAGGATTAGGTGGTATACCACTACAAAGATTAGACGAAAAAGAGGCTATTGATATTGTTAAATATTCATTTGAAAAAGGAATTAATTTTATAGACACAGCTCGTGGATATTCTGTTAGTGAAAAATATATTGGAAAAGCTATAAAAGGTAATAGAGACAAATTAATCTTAGCAACAAAGTCACCTGCTAGAGATTATAAAGGTATGAAAAAAGCTTTAAATGAAAGTTTGAAAAATTTACAAACAGATTTTATTGATTTATATCAATTCCATTTTGTTCGGTACAAAAAAGATTTAGACAAAATAATGTCAGAAAATGGAGCTTATAAAGCATTAGTTGAAGCTAAAGAAGCTGGTAAAATTGGGCATATTGGTATAACAGGCCATAGTGCAGATTTAATGCTTGAAGCTATTAACTTAGAAAAATTTGAAACTATACAATTCCCTTTTAATATAGTTGAAAATCAAGGTATAGATTTATTTAAACGGGCTAAAGAATTAAATATGGGAACTATAGTAATGAAACCTATTGCAGGTGGAGCAATAAAAAAAGGTGAACTATCTTTAAAATACATTTTAAATAAAGAATTTATTGATGTAGCTATACCTGGCATGGATACTAAAGATATTATTGATAAAAATATAAAAGTGGGAAAAAAATTAAATGAGTTATCAAAAGAAGAAATTAATAAAATTGAAAAAATTTCTAAAAGTTTAGGTAAAAACTTTTGCAGAAGGTGTGGATATTGCCTACCTTGTCCTGAAGGGATAGATATTCCAACACAGTTTATATTTGAAGCATATCTAAATAGATATGAAATTCCGGATTGGGCAAATAAAAGATATCAAAATCAATCAGTTAAAGCAGATGCCTGTATTGAATGTGGCAAATGCGAACAAAAATGTCCATATAATTTGCCTATAATTGAAATGTTAAAAAAAGTAAATAAAGCTTTTAGTTAAATAGAAAATATAAAACATGGTATAGTTTTTTAAAGTATCATGTTTTTTTATTTAAAATTAAATTTTTTTAAAAATAGTATTGTTTATTGATAGTTATAATTATATAATGTAATAAATACATATTTAAGTTAAAAATAATTTTTTTAAAACATTGATTCTAAGTATGAATTTAAGGTGAATTAAATATATAAAGCAAGATAATTGAAAAATTATTTCGCAAAGATTTGAGTCTAAGGTGTAACTAAGATTGTCAAATTTGCCTCAATGATTAATTAGCTAAATTCTTGAGTATATATTTAAGAAAAATTAAATATATATTTAAAATGGAGGTTAAGTACATGGGAAAAGTCAAAAAAGATAATAAAAATACTCATGATTTATGTTCTACTTTTAAAGAACATAAATTTATTTTTGATAATTTAAATGATATAATTTGGTCTATGTCATGGCCAGACTTTAAAGTTAAGTTTGTTAGTAAAGCTGTTGAAGATGTAATAGGATATTCAATAGAGGAATTTAAAAATGATCCACTTTTATTACAAAAAATAACTCATAATGAAGATAAAGAAATAAATAATAAAGCATTGTATGATTTGGAAAAAAAGGGGTTTTCAGAAAGAAAAATTCGTCTTATTTCTAAAAATGGGGAAATAAAATGGGTTCATGATAAAGCAAAAATGGTATATGATAAAGATAATAATCCTATTAGAGTAGAAGGTGTAATGAGAGATATAACTTCTAGAAAAAAAATTAAAAAACAATTAAAATTAAATAAAAAGAGATATCAAACTATTTTTAATTCAGTACCTATTGGTATTTTAATTGAAGATGAAAATGGAAAGATACTTGAAGTTAATGATGTTTTATGTAAAGAATTTGGTTATTCTAAAAAAGAGCTAGAAGGTGCAAGTGTTTTAGAAAAGTTTGTTTTGCCAGAAGATAGAGATTTAGCAAAAGAAAATATAAAAAAGATATTGAAAGGTCAAGATCTTGAATTTGATATTAAAACACAAATTAAAAATGGCAATATAAAATATTTTCATTTAAAGGAAACTAATATTAATTTGCCAAAAGGTAAAAAAGGAATAATATCAATGCATATTGATATTACTAAAAGAGTAAAAAAAGAAAAAGAAATTAAACATTTAGCCTATAAAGATTCACTAACTGGATTATATAATAGAAAGTTTTTTGAATCTGAGCTTAAAAGTATAAATAAAAAGAATAAATTACCTATAAGCATTATTATAGGAGATTTAAATGGATTAAAAATTATAAATGATAGTTATGGACAGAAAAAGGGAGATGAAATATTAAGAAAAACAGCTAATTTATTAAAAAATATAGTTAGCAAAAACGACATTTTAGCTCGTTATGGTGGAGATGAATTTGCTATTATATTTCCGAAAACTGATTATAAGAAATGTCAAAAAAAGATAAAGAAAATAAAAGAAATTAGTAAAAATTACTTTGGAGAAAAAATACCTATTTCTATTTCATTTGGAATAGCAACTAAGAGCCAAAAAGGTCAAGAAATTTCAGAAATTATAAAAAAGGCTGAAAATAAAATGTATCAAAGCAAACTATCAGAAAGAAAAAGTGGAAAAAATAATATTGTACAAGCACTATTAAATACATTAAGTGCTAAAAGTAGTGAAACAAAAGAACATGCAGTAAGAATGGCTGAATTAGCTATGGAATTTGGTAAAAAATTAGATCTTCCTAATTTTGAATTAACTAGGTTATCTTTACTTGCGACTTTACACGATATTGGAAAGACAACAATTTCAGAAGAAATTTTAAAAAAGACTGATAAACTAACAAATGCAGAATGGGAAATGATAAAGAAACATCCACAAATAGGTTATAAAATTGCATCGGCATCAGAAGAATTTACAATAGTAGCTGATGAAATATTAACTCACCATGAAAGATGGGATGGAAGTGGATATCCAGATGGTTTAAAAGGTGAAAAGATACCATATTTATCTAGAATAATTTCTATTATAGATGCTTACGATGTAATGACTCATGATAGACCTTATTCTAAAGCAATTTCTAAAAAAGAAGCATTAGAAGAAATAAGAACTTGTGCTGGAAGTCAATTTGATCCTAAACTAGTAAAAGAATTTCTAGAAATGAAGAATTATAATTCTGATAATAAAAAATATAAATATAACTTAAATTAAAATTAAGCCAATATCATTTAGATATTGGTTTTAGTATTTTAATATTAATTATTAAAGAATTAGAATAATTTATTTTTAATTAATATTAAAAAATGATATTATAAAGTAAAGATAAAATCAGGAGGTCTTATGAATAATGAAAAAATAATTAAAGATTTAAAATCATTAAATGAGACATTTTGGATTAATGACAAAATACAAAATAATCAGAATATTGAACTTAGTATAAAAGATATAAAGGAAGCTGAGAGAAGGTTAAAAAGATTTTCTGACTACATTAAAGTAGCTTTTCCAGAAACTGAAAAAAATGGAGGCATAATTGAATCTGATTTAATTAAAATTGATTTGATGAAAAAATCTATTGAAAAGTTTACGGATCAAGAAATTTATGGAGAGTTATATTTAAAATGCGATAATGCTTTACCAATTTCAGGGTCAATAAAAGCTAGAGGTGGAATATATGAAGTATTAAAATTTGCAGAAGATTTAGCAATTGATAAAAATTTTTTAGATAAAAATATGGACTATTCTGTTTTTAATACTGAAAAATTTAAAAAGCTTTTTTCTAAATATACTATTGCAGTAGGTTCTACTGGAAACTTAGGTTTAAGCATAGGGATTATAGGTTCAAAACTTGGATTTAAAGTAGTAGTACATATGTCTGCAGATGCTAAAAAATGGAAAAAAGATTTATTAAGATCTAAAGGAGTTAAAGTAAAAGAATACAAATCAGACTATTCAAAGGCAGTTGAAAAGGGAAGAAAAGAAGCTAAGAAAGATAAAAAGACTTATTTTGTTGATGATGAAAACTCAAAAACTCTTTTCTTAGGATATAGTGTTGCAGCACTACGTTTAAAAAGACAATTAAAAGAAAAAAAGATTAAAGTTGATAAAGAAAATCCACTTTTTGTATATCTTCCTTGTGGAGTAGGAGGAGCACCAGGAGGTATAGGCTTTGGATTAAAGTCTGTATTTAAAGAAAATGTTCATTTCTTTTTTGCTGAACCGACACACTCTCCATCGATGTTATTAGGTTTATTAACTGGTAAACACGAAAAAATATCTGTTAATGATATAGGAATTAATAATATTACAAAAGCAGACGGCCTTGCTGTTTCTCGGCCTTCAGGATTTGTTGGAAGTGTAGTTGAAAATATTATTAGTGGATGTTTTACAATTTCAGATGAAAATTTATTTAGATTTTTAAAACTTTTAAAAGATAGTGAAAATATTGATTTAGAACCTTCGGCTTTAGCTGGATTTTTAGGTCCTGTTAAAATATTTAGTTCAAAAAGTGCTAAAGAATATATTGAAAAAAATTTAATCGATATATCTAAAATTAATCATATAGTTTGGGCTACAGGCGGGAGTATGGTTCCTAAAAAAGAAAGAAAAAAGTATTATCAAATTGCTAGTAAATTATAGGAGAGTAGGTATGGAAGATAATTATTTAAAAAAAGAATTATATAATTTAGTAAAAGAAGAATCATATATTTTTGACTTTATTCAATCAGGTGCACTAGATGGTATGTGGTATTGGGACTTAGAAAATCCTGAACACGAGTGGATGAGTCCTCAATTTTGGCAAACATTAGGTTATAATTATATTAATAAAAAACATTTAGTAAAAGAATGGCAAGATATAATTTTTAAAAAAGATTTAGAAAAAACTATTGAAAATTTAAATAAACATATCGAAGATCCTAATTATCCTTTTGATATTGAAGTAAGATATAAACATAAATCAGGTAAGACTGTTTGGATTAGATGTAGAGGGCTTGCTATAAGAGATAAAGAAGGAAAAGCTATTCGTGTTTTAGGTGCTCATACTGATATAACTAAGTTAAAAGAAGCTCAAAAAGAAATTTCTGAATTAAGTGAAGAATATGAAAAAGTATTTAATGGAACACAAGATGCTATGTTTTTAATGGAAGTTTTAAAAGATGGGGAATTTAAATATATAAGGAATAATGAAACTCATCAAAATAAAACTGGTATAAGTTTAAGTCAAATAAGAAATAAAACGCCTCAAGACTTACTTGGAAAAGAATTAGGAGATATTGTTTCAAAAAACTATAAGAAGTGTTTAGATAAAAAAGAAAGTGTCACTTATGAAGAAAAACTACATCTTCCAGGAGGAAAAAGAATTTGGTTAACAACTTTAACACCTATTTTAGAAAATGGAGAAGTAATAAATGTTGTAGGTTCTTCTACAGATATTACTGAAAGAAAAAAATTAGAAGATAGGTTGGAAAAATATGCTAATTTTGATAAATTAACTGATTTGCCAAATAGAAGATT
>JBNJDJ010000093.1:0-5667 GCA_051744845.1 Bacillota bacterium | reverse complement strand
AGGAGTTTTTATGAAAAACAAAAAAACAATTTTAGGTATTATTTTATTTATAGTAATAATCTATATGAATTATGAATTTAAACGTCATAATATTATTTCATTTGATAATTTTAATAGCTATAAAATTTATTTATTAAATTTTGTAGACCAAAATTTAACTATTTCAAAATTAATATTTACTATTTCATACATACTAATAATAAGTCTTGGATTACCTGGAGTTTTAATTATGACATTCACAGGTGGCTTTTTATTTAATTTTTTTAATGCCTTGATAATGATTGTTTTTTCATCTACTATTGGCGCAATTATAAATTTTATTACTTCTAGATATTTCTTAAAAGACTTTTTCAAACAAACTTTTTCAAAAACAATTAATAAAATTAATAAAAAAATAGATTCAACAAAATTTAAAAATTTATTAATTTTAAGAATTATTCCTTTTTTTCCATATTCAATTGTTAATTTTTCACTAGGAATTTCTAACATTCTTTTATCTAAATTTATTTTTATCACTATACTTGGAAAAATTCCAGGAACTTTACTAATTATTTATGCAAGTAAAACCTTTACCAAAGTTAAAAATCCTAAAGACCTTGCAACACCTAAAATAATAATTTCAACGATTTTGTTAATTATTTTTTTAATTTTACCTCATATTTATAAAAAAATTAATAACAATAAATTTTAGAATTAAAAATCTCGCCTTATAATTAAGACGAGATTTTTTAATTATTCTAAATCTTTATAAGCGCAACCATGTCTTTGATTAATTGTTTTTAACCTTTGTCTAACATAAGTAGAAGACCTTAAAGAAAGAATTTCATCAATATTTTCTGAATACTTTCCTTTATTTAAATGATCAATAACATATCTCGATTTTAAAATTTCATTCGAATTCATACTAAATTCATCAATTCCCATACTTACTAATAAAGGAAGTAATGCTTCATTACCTGCAACCTCACCACATACACCTACCCAAATATTATTATCATGAGCAGACTTAATTGTCTTAGCAATCAACTGTAAAACACCAGGATGATATGCAGTAAATAAATAAGATAAATGTTCACTCATTCTATCTACAGCTAAAGTATATTGAATTAAATCATTTGTCCCTATAGAGAAAAAATCAACTTCTTTAGCTAAATCATCAGATATTAATACAGCTGAAGGAACTTCCATCATCATTCCAACTTCAATATCTTTATCATATTTAATTCCTTGTAAAGCTAAATCTTTTTTTACATTTTCCAAAATATTTTTGGCTTTAATTAATTCGCTATAATGACAAATTAAAGGAAACATAATCTTTAAATTACCATAAACACTTGCTCTTAAAATAGCTCTTAGTTGAGTTTTAAAAATATCTGGTTGATCTAAACTCATTCTTATTGCTCGATATCCTAAAAATGGATTTATTTCTTCAGGAAAATCTAAATAATCAACATTTTTATCTCCACCAATATCTAAAGTTCTTATAACTACTGGTTTATCACCCATTTTTTGTGCAACTTTTTTATAAATTTCAAACTGTTCTTGTTCAGTAGGAACTTTTTCTTTATTCATATAAATAAATTCAGTTCTAAAAAGGCCAATTCCTTCACATCCACTTTCTAAAACTCCATCTAAATCATCTAAAGTAGCAATATTTGCTGACAGCTCAACAGCATAACCATCTTTTGTAACTGTAGGTTTAGTCTTATACCTTTCTAATTTCTTTTTTCTAGCAATAAATCTATCTTGTTTAATTAAATATTTATGAATTTCTTCATCACTCGGATTTTTTATTACTTCACCATCAATACCATCTAATATGATAGTATCTCCATCATCAACCTTATCTACAATCCCCTCAATTCCTGTTACTGCAGGGACTCCTAATGCTTTAGCCATAATTGCGCTGTGTGAAGTTTCTCCACCAACTTCTGATACAATACCTATAACACATTCTAAATCTAGTTTCGCAGTATCAGATGGTCTTAAATTCTTAGCAACAATTATTTTTCTGATTCCACACTTTTTATCTTCCTCTTCATCAAAATTAATCATTATCTTTAAAGTGCGATTTAAAATATCTTTTAAATCTTCAATTCGATTTTCCATATTTGGATCATCTAAATTTTCAAAAATATTAATATAGTTATTTATAACACTTTTTAATGCAAATTCTGCATTAATCTTTCTTCCTTTTATTTCTCTTATAACCTGTTCAATAATTTCTGAATCTTTTAAAATTTCAATATGCTTATAATATTCATCTGCTTCTTTTTTTCCAATTTCTTTTTGGATATGTTTATAAATTTCATTTATTTCGTCTTTACATTTAGCTAGAGACTCTTTGTATTTATCTATTTCATATTCAATATTTTTAACTCTTCTTTTAACAATTTTTTGTTCAAAATTCTTCTTTATAGAAACTGTTCCAATACTTATACCTTTAGAAACACCTTTTCCGTGCATGAAACCCTCCCAAAATATTACTTATTTTTTTATTATATAATACTTATTAAAAAAAAAATAGAAAAAATTCAAAAAAATAAAAACAAGGAAAAAATCCTTGTTTTATATATTTAAGCAATATCTTTATTTGATTGATAAAACACGTCTCTATCTAATTCTCCTTCTAATTTAGAAATAATTAAAGTACATACTGTATCACCAGTTATATTTATAGCAGTTCTTGTCATATCTAGAAGTCTATCTATTCCAATTATAAGAGCAATTCCTTCTACTGGTAGTCCAACTGATTGAAGTACCATAGATAAAGTGATTAATCCTACTCCAGGAACTCCTGCTGTACCAACTGATGCTAAAGTCGCCGTTAAAACAACTGTGAGCAGAGAAACAATCGATAAATGAATACCATATACTTGAGCGATAAATACTACTGCTACCCCTTGCATAATAGCTGTTCCATCCATATTAATTGTAGCTCCAAGTGGTAGTGTAAAAGAAGAGATACTTTTAGATGCACCGCATCTTTCTTGAGCAGTTTTTAAAGTTACTGGTAAAGTACCACTTGACGATGCTGTTGAAAAAGCAACTCCCATAGCTGGTACAAAGTTTTTAAAAAATTGTACTGGATTTAAATTAGCAAATCCTTTTAACATACTCATATAAGTAATAATAGCATGTAAACCTAAAGCAAGTAAAACTGTAAAGAAATATTTTAACAAAGGCACTATAGCATCATAACCTACTGTAGCAAAAGTATTTGCTATTAATGCAAACACACCAAATGGTGCAATTGACATAATTATCATAACCATCTTCATCATTACTTGATTAAAAGATTCGAAAAACTTTAATGTAGGTTTTCCTTTTTCTCCTATTAAAGCTAGAGATATACCTGTAAGTAAAGCAAAAACAATTACTTGAAGCATTTTCCCTGATGCTAAAGCAGCAAATGGATTTTTAGGTATCATGTTAATTATAGTTTGAACAACTGAACTAGATTGACCAATAGTTGGTTCTTGTTTAACTACATTCGACAAATCCAGACCTATACCTGGATTAGTTATAGAAGCTAAAGTTAAAGCAATTAATAGTGCCACAGATGTAGTAAATAAATAAAATAAAAGTGTTTTACTTCCAACTCTTCCTAATTTCTTAGGATCTCCTATAGATGATGCTCCAACTACTAATGAAACAAATACTAAAGGCACTACTAGCATTTTTATTCCGCCTATAAATATACCACCAACTAATTCTAAAGCCCCATTAATTATAACGGTATCTTTTAAAAAGCTACTAGGCATTGAGTTTAGTACCAAACCAAAAATAATTCCTAAAAATAGTCCAATAAAAATATTTCTTGTTAAATTCTTTTTTCCCATAAATCCCCCTTAATATTTTTCAAGATAATTTAAATTTCTTTCAATTATCAGAAAATTTAATATATCTTAATATTTAACAATATTTTACACTCTCAATAACAAGATATAATCCTAGACTACATTTTGTTACATATTTTTAATTTTTAGCAAAAAAAATAAGAATCTCTCGATTCTTAAAATATATATATAATTATGAGGAATTTATCATAAGCTAAGAAGCGTTAAGCTTAACTTATAGTAATTACATTATACTAGAAAACTAAAAATAAATAGTAACAAAAGAATTAAATTTTTTCTTCTAGAAGAGAAATTATAAATCCTCCTATAAATCTTTTAACATCTATTGATCCACCTTTCTTACTACTACCTTTTAAATAATTCATCTCTTTTCTAATTTCACTAAATTTAAAAAGAGATGAAGAATACTGATTAAATAATGGATCTAAAAAGTCCTCTAATCCAATACTAGCTATAGACTTAAATGCATCTATAATAGACCTTCTTATTCTTTGTTTTATAGTTTTAGTTTTAACCTTTTTTCCATCTTTTTCATATTCATTAGCTACATATGAATAATATTTAGACATTTTTTCATTATAAAATGTATTTTTTTCATCATTTTCAATAATATAATAAATTATTTTAGCTAAATCAATTTTCCCTACACCAGTCAAACCAATTTTATTTAATTTAGCAATTATCTGATCAAGTGTAATATCTTCATTTGCAGCTTTTAAAGCTTTATTAGATAATACATTCTTATATGACTCAATTAAATCTAGATTTTTGCGTTTTTCAATAACTTTTTTTATAATACTTTTAGATTCAATTATATTAATAGGTTTATTTATATAATATTCCACCCCAATGGAAAATGCTTTAGAAATCATATCCTTTGAAAAAACTTCACTTACCATTATAAAAAATATATTTTCATCATATTTTTTTATCTCTTTAATTATATTAATTCCATCTATTTCTGGAAGTAATAAATCAATAAGAACTATATCAGGTCTTACATCAATTATTTCATCAATAGCTTTTCTTGCCTTAGTACTTTTACCAACTATTGTTCCTAACTGATTTTCTAATATTATATTTTCTAACATTTTTATAATACTTAAATCATCATCAATTAAATAAAATTTCAAAACTAACCTCCTAAGTTATCTCTAGGAATCTTAACAGTAAACAAAGTATATTCATCAACTACTGAATCGACTTTAATTTCACCATTAAAAACATTATTAACAATATTTCGTACATGATTTAAACCTATACCTGATGACATTTTTCCTGTTTCTTTATCGTATTTAGTAGTAAAACCAGAGTTAAAAATAACTTCTAAATCTTTTTTTAAAATTCCAGGTCCATTATCTTTAACTTCTATGTATAAATAATCTTTTGTCATCTTTTGATTTAAACTTATAATCCCTTCCTCTTCAATAGATTCAATTGAATTTATAATTAAATTATTAATTATAGTTAAAAATGAATAATAGTTTTTAATAACAAAATCTTTTTGAATAAAAAATTTTAAATCGATATCTTTTTCTAAATTAAAAATCATTTTTTTAGAATTTTTTTCAACAATTGAAATCAACTGTTTAAATGTTAATTTATATTCTGAAGTCTTTTTAATATTATAGTTAATTCCTTCGATAACTCTTCTATAATCTTTTTTAATTTCATGAATGTTTTTTGAAAGATTTAAAGCTTTTTCTTTATCTTTACCATCTTCTAAATTTTCATAAAGGCTATAACTTATTTCCATTATATGTTCTAATGCATGACTTGACTTTTTTAAATAAAATAACTCACTATT
>JBNJDJ010000092.1:0-5710 GCA_051744845.1 Bacillota bacterium | reverse complement strand
AGGAGTTTTATGAAAAAACTAATACTATTTTTAAAAGGGATGTTTATGGGAGCTGCTGATATAATTCCAGGAGTCTCTGGAGGCACTATTGCATTAATCACAGGAATTTATGATGAATTAATTGAATCTATTAATTGCATAAACAAAGAATTTATAAAAGATCTTTTTAATTTAAAATTTAAAAAGGTTTTTAACAAAATAAATTTTAAGTTTTTAATACCAATCTTTCTTGGGATTTTAACTTCAATTTTTTCTATGGCAAATCTTATGCATTATTTAATTAATCAAAAACCTATTGAAACTTGGTCGGTATTTTTCGGAATTATTTTAGCAAGTTCATTTATTTTAAGCAAAAAAATAGAAATTAATAAATTACATCTACTAAATATAATTTTAGGAACCATATTTTCATATTTTTTAGTAGGAATAGTTCCAGTTAAAACACCAAACTCATTGATATTTTTATTTTTTTCAGGTTCTATTGCTATATGTGCAATGATACTTCCAGGTATATCAGGAGCATTTTTGCTTTTGATTTTAGGAAAATATAATTATATTACTAAAATTTTAAAATCGCCTTTTTCAAAAGGAAATCCTCTTCAATTAATTGTATTTGCTTTAGGATGTCTCTTTGGTTTATTATCTTTTGCTAAATTTTTAAATTATTTGTTAAAAAAACATCATGAAAGTACTATTGCTTTTTTAACTGGACTAATGTTAGGTAGTTTAAGAAAAATTTGGCCTTTTAAAAAGCCTTTAGAAACTAAATTGATTGATGGTGAAATATATACAATTAAAGAAAAATTAATTCTACCGTGGAATGTAGAAGTTGGATTAAGCAAAAGTCTTTTTTTCATAATCATAGGTATTATAATAATTTTAATAATAAATTATTTTTCTAATCTTAAAAAATAATATTATATTAATGGTTTTGTAACTTAATTATTATATTTTTAAGTTATAATAATGAAGAGGTGAAAATATGAATAGATATTTTAAAAAAGCTTTACTGATCAACTTACTTTTTTTACTTTTTATTAGTTTTTCTTTTGGACAAGATATTACTCTAACAAATAATGAAACTAATTTAACTGAAGATGTGAAACAAATCAAAAAGGTTAAAATTATTAACAACAAATGGGTAGAAATAAATGCTATAGTAGCAAATATTAAATCCAACAATTTAAAGTTAGAAACTTTAATAAATGAAAATAATTTATCTAAATCTAAAAGGTTGACTGATTTAGCAAAAGATAAGCCTGTAATTGCAGCTATTAATGGAGATTTCTTTAATCCTAAAACTAAAACAGCGATAGGACCATTAATAAAAAATTCCAAATTAATATATAATGGTACTACTGACAAAAGATTTAGTAAGTTTGCTTTAACTAAGACTAATGAACCATATATTTGTAATTGGAATTTATTTAATTATCAAATTGAAACTAAAAATATTTCTTTTAAAGTAGATTATAAAAACAAAGATTATACAAAAAATAATAATATAATATTATTAGATAGATCTTTTAATAATTATTCTATTGGTAGTAATAAAAATAATATCACTGAAATTATCATAAAGAATAATAAGATTTCTGAGATTTTAAAAAATAAGCCTAAAACTAAAATACCAGAAAATGGATATGTTTTATCTATACCAAATCATAAAAATATTATAGATAATTTAAAAATTGGTGATAAAATAAATATTAATAAAAATAATAACTTAGATATTTTTAATTCTGCCATTGGTGGAGGAGCTATCTTAGTTAAAAATGGACTTATAAATAATGATTTAAAACTTAAAATTAATGGAAATCATCCTAGATCTGCTATTGGTTATACACAAAATAAAGAAAAAATAATTTTAGCTACTGTTAATGGAAGAAAATCATTTTTCCCAGGAGTTAGTGAAAAGGAAATGGCTCAAATTATGATTGATTTAGAATCAAATTACGCAATGAGCTTAGATGGAGGAGGTTCTTCTACTTTAATAAAACGAGAATTTGGTAAAAATCAATTTGAAATATTAAATAATTTATCTGATGGTTATGAAAGAAAAATTTATAATGGTATTGCTATAACTAATAAAAATAAGACTTCTAAGTTAGATAAATTAAAAACTAATATAGACAATAAGTTAATCTACAAAACTCCTTATAAATTTAATGTTTTAGGAGTAAATAAAGATTATTATCCTATTAAAATTAACAAAGATAAATTGAAAATTTCTTCTACTTTAGATCATAAAGTGAAAAATAATACTTTTATTCCTTTAGAATCTGGTAAAGGCAAAATAACTTTTAAATATGAAGATCTTCAAATAACTAAAAATATAAGTGTTTATGAAGAATTTGAAAAATTAGAAGTTTTTCCTAAGCAAATCAATCTAACTAAAGGTCAAAATAAAAATATTGAATTTTATCTATATACAAAAGATGAAATTAAGTTACCTATAAAGCCAAACAATTTGAAATATTTAAGTAAAAATTATTTTGAATTTGATAATAGTTTGTTCAGTTTAAATGAAAATATAAAAGATAAAACTATAAAATTTTCATATAATAATTTAAAAACTCAATTAAAAATTAATAAGCCTTTGAAAAATATTGTTTTAAATAATTTTGAAAATATTAATGGAAAATTAGATGTATATCCTTCAAATGTTTTAGGAAAAATAGAAAAGTTTAATAATACTTATTTGAAACTTAATTATGATTTTACTAATTATAATAATAAAACTCAAGCAGTTTATTATGAATTTAATAAACCAATAAAAATTAATAGAAATACAAAAAATATAAATTTAAAAGTTGATGGAACACATGGTAAAAATCACTGGCTTAGAATGGAAATAAAGGATCTAGAAGGAAACAAACAAAATATTACTTTAGCTAGAAATATTAATTGGAATGGATTAAAAACTATTAAATATCCATTAGATGAAAATTTAGATAAACCTTTCTATATCAATAGGATATATCTTGTTGAAACTGATCCTAAAAAGTTTAATAAAGGCTATATATTATTAGATGAATTATCTATTGAACAAAGTGAAAATACAAACAATAATACTAATAATAATAATAATAATATTTTTAAACATAAAATAAAAAAGAATAATGGAAATTTTATTCATATAACAAATAAATATATTGATCCACCAAAAGATGATATATTAATTTCTTATAATAAAGACATATTAAATGAATTTGAAAATAAAAGTTTTAACCTTAATAATACTTTTGCACATTTTGAGAAAAGTAATAAATTATTTCTAAAATTAAATAATAAAAATAATACATTCTTTAATCACAATGGAATACAATGGGAATTTATAATAAATAAATTAAAAAATAATAAAAATAAAAATATATTTATTTTTCTAGATAATAATTTAAATTTTAATAATAAAATAGAAGAAAAAATATTTTTCAATATACTAAATGAATTACCAAAAAATCCAAGTATATTTTTTATAATTAATAGTGATAAATTTAATTTAAACTACTATAATTCTTATCCTATTATCAAATTAAATAAAAATGAAAAATATAATTTGAAATTTAAAACAAACTTATTTGATACTTCTTTTGAAATTAAAACCTTTTAATTAAAAATACTTCCAATCCTGGAAGTATTTTTAAATATATTAATTTGCTAATATCTCTTTTAAATTAGATTCTAAAATCCCTTTGAAAATAACAACTCCTGCTATAGATACAACTACAAATTCACCAATAGCAACTTGGAAAGCACCTATCATAAAAGGTACATTATATACAATTTTCAAAAGCATTCCAATTATTATACCATTTATAACTACCGGAGATAAACTAGCAATAAATAAAGACTTTAAATTTTGTCCTAAAATCTTTTTTATTAAACTAATTCCCATAACTGCAATAGCGGTAGCCATTGAGCCAAATATTACATCCATCATGCCTAATGGTGAATATAAATTTGCTAATACACAACCTAAAATAAGACCTGGGATATAATCATCATCTACAAATGCAAATAATACCAAAATTTCTGATATTCTAAATTGTATAGCTCCATAAGACAAGGGAGCAATAGCAATTGTCATTACAGCGTAAATAGCTGCTATTAAAGCAGTCCTAGTTAACAACTTAGTACTAATTTTTTTCACAAAAAAACTCCTTTCAACATAAATTATGCTTTCAAGGAATCCCTATTAAAAATAACAAAATAATCATCTTGTTTTTTTTACAAAGTGGGACCAAGAAAACACTCTTTAAAAATTATACCATAAAATACTATAGTTAAAAAGAAATTTTTAAGTTTTAAGTATAAATTTGTTTTTGCAATTATTACATGTTATTTTTATTTTCCCTTTATTTTTAGGAACTCTTATCTTTTGAGAACATTCAGGACAATTTATAATTTTATAATCTATCAAAGATAATATTTTTTCTTTTTTTAAACCAACAATTACTTCTTGGCCAATTTTAAAAGTTGGTACACCTTTTGCACCTAAAGACATTAATTCTTTTTGATTTTCTCTATTATTACTTACATCTTTTTCTGTAAACTTTAATCCCTCACTTTTTAAAAAAGTTTTAGCTGTATGGCAATGTGGTCAAGTTTTTGTAGTATAAACAATAATATCTTTCATCTAAATCATCTCCTCTAATATTTATTTTCACTTATTTATATTTACCCAAAAAAATTGTTAAATATCAAAAAAATAAAAACGCTATTGAATTAACAATAGCGTCTATAAGATTATCTTCTACGACCTTTGCCACAACCAGATCTTCTTCCTCTATTACCTCTAAAACCTTGATTATTTCTTCTAAAATTATTAATACCTCTTCTTAATGGTCGGTCTATTTCTTGATTTTCATTATTTGGATTACAATTTCCTAAACCTCTACCTGTCATACTTCCTTCACCATTTGGACCAGTTCCATCTTTTCTTGGCATAAATGACCTCCTTATTAGTTATTAACATATATCCTTTACTAATTATATTATACACTCTAACGGGCATATGTCAATAACTTTTTAGAATTTAGTCTTTTATATCTTTTGGATTATAATTATTAGGGCTTTTCAATGTTTTTACTAATGCTTTAGATTGTTTAAATGTAAGATCTTTAGGGTCTACATTATAATAATATTTAGAAGCGTCTTTAATACCGTAATTACCATATCCAAAATATGCTATATTACAATAAAACTCAAGAATTTCCTTTTTAGAATAATTTTTTTCTAATATTAAAACAACAAAAACTTCTGCTACTTTTCTACTTAACTTTTTTTCAAAACTGAAATATAAGTTTTTAGCTAATTGTTGAGTAATACCGCTTCCACCTTGAGTAAAAGATAAATTTTTAATATTTACAATAATCGCTCTTAAAGTAGAATCAATATTTATACCAAAATGACTATAAAACTCATCATCTTCAGATTCAATTACTAAAGTTTTAAAATCATCTGAAATATTTTCTAATTTTGTATAATTTTTTTTGTTTTTTAATTGTTCTATTCTTCTTTCTAAAGGAACCTCACTAACAGCTTCTTTATACATTGAAAATCCATTAAATATTATATTTGAACTTGTAATCATAATTATTATAGCTAATATTAAAATTATAGTTTTTTTAATTTTCATATATACCTTCCTTTTAAAATCTGCATCAAAATAATTATATATGAAATAATTAAAATATTCAATTAAATA
>JBNJDJ010000091.1:0-5828 GCA_051744845.1 Bacillota bacterium | reverse complement strand
CCAATCGAATATTTTTTAATTAATTACTTGACAAAGTTATTTCAATATCTTAACATAATGACTAACAATTAAATAATAAACTTTGAAAGGCCAAGTTAATTAAAATAAATATATTACAGAGAACTGGATTAGCTGAGAACCAGAATATATTGATAATTAAATTCAGCCTTGAGTTGGAAATTGAAATTAAGTAGATTTTTCCGGTAAGTATCCGTTAACATATACTATGAGTATAAGATGTATATACATCCGTACTTGCAAAGGTAGTTATTGTAAAATAACTATAAAAATAGGTGGTACCATGAAAGAGCTTTCATCCTAGTAAATAGATTTTTCTATTTATTAAGATGAAAGTTTTTTTATTTTAAAAATTTAAAGGAGGAAATATGAGTATTGATATTGTAAGAAAATTACCTAGTTCAAAAGATGTAAAAAAAGTTATGCCATTAAATGGTAAAGTTAAAGAAATTAAGGAAAAAAGAGATAAGGAAATTGAAAAAATTTTTAAAGGTGAATTAGACAAATTTGTTTTAATAATAGGTCCATGTTCAGCAGATGATGAAGAAGCTGTAATTGAATATGTCAAAAAATTAGGAAAACTTCAAGATAAATATGAAGATAAGTTAATGATTATTCCAAGAATATATACAAATAAACCAAGAACTACAGGTGAAGGATATAAAGGTCTTTTACACCAACCAAATCCTAATGAAAAACCAAATATGTTAGAAGGAATTGAGGCTATTCGAAGATTACATATTAATGTTATTAAAGAATCAGGCTTAACTTCAGCAGATGAAATGCTTTATCCAACTAACTACGAATATTTAAGTGATGTATTAAGTTATATTGCTGTAGGTGCTAGATCTGTAGAAAATCAAAAACACAGACTAGTAGCTAGTGGAATAGAACATCCAGTAGGTATGAAAAATCCAACAAGTGGTGATTTAACTGTAATGCTTAACTCAATTAAAGCATCACAAATACAACATTCTTTAATTTTTAATGGTAATGAAGTTAAAACTACTGGAAATGAATTATCTCACTGTATTTTAAGAGGATATGTAGATCAATATGGTAGAAATTTCCCTAATTACCATTATGAAGAAGTAAAACATTTAGTTAGTAACTATAATGATAGAGATTTAGTAAATCAATCAATAATAATTGATACTAGTCATGCAAACTCTAATAAACAATATCTAGAACAACCTAGAATTGCTATGGAAGTATTAAGAAATAGAAATTACGATTCTGAATTAAAAGATGTTATAAAAGGCTTAATGATAGAAAGTTATTTAAAAGAAGGAAAACAAGCTGAAGTTGGTAAAGAATTTGGTAAATCTATAACTGACCCTTGTCTTGGTTGGGAACAAACTGAAAAACTTGTTGAAAATATTTACAACGAATTATAAAAATATCTTGACATAGTTTTTAAATTTTTGTAATATATTAGTTAATAAAATAAAACTTAGAATAAGAAATAGTAAATTAATAGAAATATTTAAAGCGAGCTAATGTTAGTGTGAGATTAGTAATATTAATTAATTGAATGGGCTTATGAGTGGGAGCTGAATTTTTAGTAAGCAACCCGGGTCTCTCCCGTTATAGAGATAGACTATCGGTTTCCTGTAGTTGAAAAAGTGATTATATTTATAATAAACAAAGGTGGCAACACGATTATTCGTCCTTTGCATGACTCTTCATGTAAAGGACTTTTTTATTATAAATTAATTTCCTTTAATAAACATAGGAAACTTAAATTTAAACTATGAATATGAAAGGAGATTAATTATGAAAAACAAAAAAGGTTATTTCGGTGAATTTGGAGGTAGATTTGTACCTAAAAATCTAGATAAGTGTTTAGAAAAGGTAGAAAAAGCATTCGAAAAGTATAAAGATGATAAGGAGTTTAAAAAGGATTTAAAATATTATCAAAAAGAATATATAGGAAGGTCTAATCCTTTATATTTTGCTAGAAACTTAACTGAAAGTATTAATGGAGCAAAAATATATTTAAAAAGAGAAGATCTTAACCATACTGGAGCTCACAAAATTAATAATACTATAGGTCAAATTCTTCTAGCTAAAAGAATGGGTAAAAAAAGAATAATTGCTGAAACTGGAGCTGGACAACACGGTGTAGCAACTGCTACTGTAGCTGCTCTTTTCAATATGGATTGTATTGTATATATGGGTAAAAAAGATACTGAAAGACAAGCTTTAAATGTATATAGAATGAAGCTTTTAGGAGCTGAGGTAAAACCAGTAACAAGTGGAACTATGACTTTAAAAGATGCAGTAGATGCTGCTTTAAAAGATTTTGTTGAAAATTTTGAAGATACTTTTTATCTTCTAGGTTCTGCAGTAGGTCCACATCCTTATCCTTTAATGGTTAGATATTTCCAAAGTGTTATAGGTGAGGAAGCTAAAAAACAAATTTTGAAAAAAGAAAATAAATTACCAGATTATTTAGTAGCATGTGTTGGTGGTGGTTCAAATGCAATAGGTCTCTTTCATCCTTTTTATAATGATGAAAAAGTTAAATTTATAGGAGTTGAACCTGGAGGTCTAGGATTAGATACTGATAAACACGCTGCAACATTAACTAAAGGCAAAAAAGGTGAAATCCATGGTTTTAAATGTTATAATTTACAAGATGAATCTGGTAAACCTCTTGATGTCCATTCAGTTTCAGCAGGACTTGACTACCCTGGAGTAGGTCCAGAACACAGTTTTTATAAAGATTCAAACCGTGCAAAATATGTGACTATTACTGATAAAGAAGCTTTAGAAAACTTTGAACTTTTATCTAAAACTGAAGGTATTATACCAGCTTTAGAAAGTGCCCATGCAATAGCTTATGGTGTTAAACTTGCTAAAGATTTATCGAAAGATAAAATAATTATTATCAATCTTTCAGGACGTGGAGATAAAGATGTTCAACAAGTTCATGAAATAATGGAATAGATAAAAAAAGATTTTTAGTAATTAATTTTACTAAAAATCTTTTTGTTTTATGCTATCTTATCAATTTTGTTACTTTCTAAATCATTAAAAAACTCATTTGTCTCTTTTACTATTATCCCACTTAATCCTATTATACCAATTAAATTAGGTATAGCCATAAGACCATTGACAATATCAGCCATTGTCCAAATTAATTTTAGTTTTAAAAAAGGTCCTAACGCTATTAAAAATATAAATATATATTTATATGGTTTTATACCTTTTACTCCAAATAAATATTCAACACAACGTTCTCCATAATAATTCCAACCAAGTATAGTTGTAAAGGCAAAAAATATTAAACCTATTGTAACAATCATTTCGCCTATAAAAGGTGCTGTTTCTAAGCCTCTCCTAAAAGCCTCAGTTGTTGCGCCAGCTCCTTCAAAACTAGAATCACTCCATACTCCAGTTAATACTAAAGTAACACCTGTCATTGTGCAAACTAAAATAGTATCAAAAAATGTTCCTGTCATTTGAACTAGTCCTTGTCTTACACATGAATTGGTTTTAGAGGCAGCAGCTGCAATTGGAGCTGAACCTAATCCTGATTCATTAGAAAAAACTCCTCTAGAAATTCCACTTTTTAATGCTAAAGCTACAGTAGATCCAGCAAATCCACCAGCAGCAGATGTTTTATTAAATGCAGAACTAAAAATAAATGCTAATGTAGAAGGTATTTTATCATAATTGGTTATTAATATAAATAATGTGCCTAGTACATATGCAATTGCCATAAAAGGTACAACAAATTCCGAAACTTTCGATATACTTTTTATTCCTCCTAATGTTACTAAAGCCACTAAAATAGTTAAAATAATACCTACTACAATCACCGGAATATTAAAAGCTATATTAACAGCCGAAGTAATAGAATTAACTTGAGCAAAAGTTCCTATACCAAAAAAAGCAACTCCTACTCCAAATATCGCAAAGCATTTTGCTAAAAATTTGTTTTTCAATCCTTTTTCAATATAATACATTGGTCCGCCAGACATTTCTCCATTATCATCAACTATTCTATATTTTACTGCCAATAAAGACTCTGAATATTTAGTAGCCATCCCAAAGAAAGCAGCTATCCACATCCAAAATAATGCTCCTGGTCCTCCCAATCTTATTGCTGTAGCTACACCAACAATATTCCCAGTACCTATTGTTGCTGATAATGCTGTACAAACTGCTGCAAAAGATGAAATATCTCCTTTTTGTTTTTTACTTTCAATTCCTTTTTCTTTTGAAAATAAATATTTCAAAGCAAGTGGAAGCCTAAAAATTTGTAAAAAACCTAATTTAAAAGATAAATAAATCCCTGTTCCAACTAGCAAAATTAAAAGTGGTGGCCCCCATACAAGTCCATTAATCACATTAACTATTTCATTTAATTTTTCCATTTTTCCCCCTTATAATACTCATTTTGATTTCAGAGAGATTATATACCACTGTTAATTTTTTGTCAATCTAATGGGTTAAACATGTTTATATATTCGATTAAACACTGCTATTTAAATCTTTATTGCTATAATAATTAATTTGAAAATGCAACCTTTATCAATTAATTATCAATTTTTGTTATTTTTTTAACTATCAGTCAATTTGAAAATCAACCTTTTAAAATTATTATCTATATATCCAATTATTTGAAATATCTTATAATTCAAAAAAAAGAAATTAATTTTTTAAAAGAGTTATACTTTTTTTATTTATTTTCCTTTTAATTTCTTTATCTTTCCTATAAAATATAACAGGAAATCTACAGAAATATTTATATGAAAGGAACTCATGATAAATCAATTAATCAAAGCTTTTTTACTAATATTCTTTGCAGAACTAGGTGATAAAAGTCAAATTATTGCTATGACTTTTGCAACTAAATATAAAATAAAAACTGTTATAACAGGAATTTTTATAGGAACTTTTCTAAATCATATTTTAGCAGTCTTACTTGGAATATATTTATCAAATTTTATATCTTTCAATAACTTACAAATAATAGCTAGTTTCTTTTTTATAGTTTTCGGCATTTTAACTATAGCTAATGATGAAGAGGATGATGAAGATTTTAAAAAGGATACTATACATCCAATTATTACAATAGCCTTTTTATTCTTTATAGGTGAATTAGGAGATAAAACCCAACTTGCAACTATTGCCTTAGCTACAGATTCTAATTATCCTATTTTTACTTTTTTAGGTACAGTTTCAGGAATGGTAGCTACAAGTATTTTAGGCATAATTGTTGGAATGAAATTAGGAAAAAACATTCCAGAGTTTTTAATCAAAGTTTTATCTTCAGGTATATTTATAATATTTGGATTTATAAAAATAATCCCTATTATTGATAATTTATATCTTAAAAGCAGTTTAATCTTTTTTGTTTCAATAATTTATTTCTTCTTTATCTGGAAGTATAAATCTAAAGACAAATTATCTAGATATAAAATTGCAGCACAAAACTTAAAAAATTACAAAAAAGAATTGAATAATTCAATTCAAGATACTTGCTTAACTACTAAGAACTGTGGTGTTTGTGAAAAAAACAATTGTTTAATTGGACAACTAAAATATATAATTAATAATAATAATTTAAATCAACTAGATAATGAATTCAAAAACAAGTTTACTAATAAACAACTTCTATTTTTATTATCTAAAGTGCTTATTTATCTTAATAATATTAAAGATGAAAATGAAGTAAAAAAATATAATTTAATCAGAAAAAAAATTGAGTTAGTTATATTTAATGAGTCTTTTGCTTTTGAAAATATAAGCGATTATTTATCTAAAATAAAAAAAATAGACCGTGAAGTTTATAAAAA
>JBNJDJ010000090.1:0-5981 GCA_051744845.1 Bacillota bacterium | reverse complement strand
TAGTTACAAATATACCTGAAGATATTAAAGATATTTGGAATAGTCTTCCAGGTGAAAAATCTCCTGCACAAAGAGCTTTAGAATTTATTTATAATTTGAAAGAAGTAAGTGTAATATTAAGTGGCATGAATAAAATTGATCATATAGATGAAAATATTGAAATTGCTTCTAAAACTAAACCAAATAGTTTAAGTAAAAAAGAACTTGAAACAATTGATAAAATCAGAAATTTCTATAAAGAAAAAATAAAAGTTAATTGTACTAAATGTAATTATTGTATGCCTTGTACTGTAGGTATAGATATTCCAGAAGCATTTAATCAATACAACAATGCTTTTATGTATGATGATGTAGAAAGTGCAAGGTTTCATTACAACATTCTTTTGGGAAAACACAATAAACTAGCATCAAAATGTATAGAATGTGGCAAATGCGAACCTAAATGTCCTCAAGATATTAAAATAATAGAGAGATTAAAAGAAGTAGTAGACTTATTAGAATAGGATTTTCTCCTATTCTAATTATTTTTTTTGTAAAAATTCCAAATTAGATTTATGATAGCTATTTTTTAGTTCATCTTTAAAAATCATATCTTTATTTGATTTTAAATTTTTAATATATTCAATAGTTTTATCAACAAGTTCTTTTTTTACAATACCAGAATGAGCAGTTATTATTTTATCTACTTCTAAATTTTTAATCCATCTTAAAACTTCAATATATTTATCTAAATCTTTTGTTCTAATAAAAGGTATTGGCTTTTCTAAAATATCCCCTACATAAATTATATTTTTATCATAATCATAAAGACAAGCGCTATCTTTTGTATGACTAGGAGTATGCTTTAATATTATTTTTTCATCCTTTAATTCATATTCATTATTAAAAATAATATTAGGCTTAACTATTTCAACTTCTCCCATTTTATAACAAGATTTTTGTTTTAAAATATTTTCTCCTACTTTTTCAATTCTTTCTTTACATAATCTATGAGAAATAATTTTAGGATCTTTAAAAGCACAATTTCCCCATATATGATCCCAATCAGAGTGAGAATTAAATATTATGATTTCTTTATTTTCCCAGCTGTTTTTCTTAATAAAATCAATTATAGGTTCCATTGATTTTTTACCTAAATGAGTATCAGTTAAAATTATTTTTTTATCTGAAACTTTTAAATAAAAATACATTTCTTCATCTAGACTACTTATATCTTTTTCAATAGTTAAAAAATAAGCCCCTTCTTTAAGCTTTCTAAATTTCATTTAACCTCCTTTTTTTTCTTAAATTTTTTCTGCAACTTCTAAAGTAACATTATTAATCCATTTTTTACTAATCAATCTTTTAAAACCAATTATTGCTTTAAATATTTCTTCACAATATATGAAAGCTATAACCCAATGTACTGGAAGTGATAGCCAAACTGCACCAATATAAGCCATTGGAACTCCTATGCCCCATACACCAGCTATTTCAATCATCATAGCAGCTTTTGTATCTCCACCGCCTCTTAGTACACCTACTATCATCATTAAATTAAATGTTTTAAATATACTGTAAAACATAAAAACTCTAATACTTTTGATTGCTAAAATAGTATTTTCCGGTTCTAAACTAAAAACTTTTACAATTAAAGGAGTAACCACAAAAATTATAGCTGCTAAAATAATAGTAATAACTTCTGCTATCTTTACTATTTTAAAAGCATACTCGTCTGCTAGTTTTTCTTTTTTAGCACCTATTTTATTACCAACCATTACCTGACATGCACTAGCAAATCCAATAAATATTATATTAAAGAATTTATAAACTATATTACTAATATGGAAAATGGCTACTGATACTGGACCAATGTGCCCAATCATAACTACATACACTATTGTACCTAAAGCCCAAAGAGTTTCATTTATAATTACTGGAAAAGCTCTTTTAAATATTTTTTTACTAAATTTAAAGTCAAAACTTACCATTTCTTCAAATTTACCAATTATAACATTATCGTTTTTCAAAAGTATTGAAGAAAGTAGGATAAACTCAATTCCTCTAGCTATTAATGTTCCATAAGCTGCCCCTTCAACTCCTAAAGACGGCATTCCAAATTTACCAAAAATAAGTATATAATTCATAATTATATTTATAACAATTGAAATACCACTTACTATAGCTGGTATTCTTGCTTTTTCAACTGATCTAGAAAATACACCTAAAGCAAATGAGAAACCTGTAAATATATAAGCAAATGAGATAATTTTCATATATTTTACACCTAAATCAATTACTGTAGCGTCGTCAATTAATAATTCCATTACTAATGGTGAAAAGAAAAAAGCTACCACAAAAAATATTGAAGCTATAATAAAAGATGACAACAAACCTAGTCCTACAGATTTGTGAATATCTTTTTTATTATTGTCTCCCCAAAACTGAGCTATATAAACTGCAACACCATTATTTACTCCAAATAGAACTAAAAATAATAAAAAATATATTTGATTAGCTAAACCTACTGCTGCAAGTTCAATAGAACCTACTGCTCCAATCATAACACTATCCATTAGATCTAGAGCGGTAGTCATAAAGTTTTGGAATATAATTGGCAAACTAAGTGCAAAAAGCTTTTTATAAAAAATATCTTCTTTTAATTTATCTAAATACATATTTATACCTCTTTAAAATCAAACTAAAATCAATATATTTATCATATCTTAAAAAAGAATTTATTTCAACAAGCAAAAAAAAAATCCCTTTAAAGAATAATTCTTTAAAAGGATTTAATAAATTATTTAATTAAGCTGCTAATAAAAGTAAGCTTACTTGCTCAGATACTTCAATAATTCTATCATCTATTTCAGCACCTTTTGTACCATTTTCTCTTATCCATTCACCTAATATTTCATCTAATCCACCGTATTCACCTAGTGTCTTAGTTCCTTTAAACATAGTGTATTCATCTCCACCTGCAGCTATAAAATCATTAGTTGCTACACTATATTTTTTATTTTCTTGTAACTTTTTACCATTTATAATAACATTTGTAACTCTATTTCCAGCTTCTTTTGAACCATCAAATTTAACTTCCATACCAGCTATATGAGGGAAAGCTCCGTGATTTTCTGGATAGCCAGATAAACCATTTTCTAATGCACTTATAATCTGTTTTCCAGTTAATTCTTTAGTAACTACAATATTTCCAAATGGAAGTACAGTTATAACTTCTCCTCTAGTTATTTCGCCTTTGTCGATAGAAGCTCTAATTCCTCCACCATTAGTTAAAGCAATATCTGCATCTGTTTTATCCATCATTGCAGTTGCAAGCATATTACCTAAGTTAGTTTGACCAGTTCTAACATTTTCTCTTTTACCATCTAACACTTTATCTGTTTTTCCAATAACTTTAGAAGTTATCTTTTCATTTTCTTTTTCAATCTCAGAAATTGTATCTAGAATTTTTTGATCTTGCTTAACATCAGAAACTTCATCTTTAGTTAATAATCTAGCATTTTTATGAACAAGTTCATTTCCTTCAATATAAAGATCAACAATACCTAAGTTTTTATCATATTCCCCTGCTTGTACAATTAATGTATCATTAATCATTTTGTTAACTTCATCATGGCTATGTCCATCAACTAATATATCAATTCCATCTACTTTTTGAGCTAATATATCAGATCTATACTCATCTTTAGTTGACTTGTCAATTCCTAAGTGTGATAATGCAATAATAACATCTGCTTTACCTTCTAATTTATCTACCATTTGTTTAGCTTTTTGAATTGGTTTTTCGAATACTACATTTTCTACATTTTTAGGATGAGTTTTCCAAGTAGTCTCTGGTGTTGCTAAACCAAATATAGCTACTTTTTTACCTGCTATTTCTTTTATTATATAATCATTTAAATTTGCAGATTCACCTTTAGATAAATGTATTTTATCGCCTGGTAAAATCAAATCAGGGTTATTAATTTGAGGATTATTCTTTATCAATTTTTCTAAAGCAACATTATTTTTTTGAGCAATTTTATATAACATATCTCCTGCTTTTACCATATAATCTTTCATTTTTTGACCAGATACATTTGCAGCTAATATAGGGAAATTAGTCATTTCATTTAATTCTAATAATCTGTCATAACCATAATTAAAGTCATGGTTACCAGCAGTCATTGCATCATAACCAATAGCATTCATAACATCTACAACTGCTTTACCTTCATTTAATTGACCAATTACTTGCCCATGCATAGCATCACCAGCATCTAGTATTAAAGTATTTGGATTTTCTTTTTCTAATTGATTAATAACTGTTGAAATTTTTGCAAAGCCCATACCAGCATATTTACCTTCTTTAATTCTACTATGAGTATCATTAGTATGAACTAAAGTTATTTTTTCCATACCTTCTGAATCAATTTTACCTTCTGCTTTTAAATCATAAATATTTAATGATTTTACATTTGCAGTTCTTCCATCTTCTGATGTAGGTATTTCAATTTTGCCTTCTTTAACTTTTTCAATAACTTCATCTCTCATTGGATGATCTAAATCAGCACCAATAATTTCCCAGTTATTATCTACAGTAGGTTCAATTGTACCTTTTTCTTGTATATAATCTTTTATATAACTTCTTAATGATTTAGGATCACTTTTCATATAAGCTTCATTTGAAATAATACCCATAGAAGTTAATCCACCAAATCTATAATTATTAATAGCTACTTTAATTACTTGATCATCAGTAACTTTTTTACCATCCATAGTTAAATTCTTAATTCTATCTCCAGGCTTTTCAGAAATGTCAATATCATAATCTACGCCTTGGAACATATCATAATTATAACCTCTTATTTCAGGGTCAAAGCTTATTGTTAAGTCACCTGGTTTATGCGTATTAAAGAAAGAAGCAGACCATTCCATATAATCTTTCAATTCTTTTCCTGTCATTTCAACAGCATATAAAGTATTTGGATACTTATAGATATTGAAAATATCTGCATAAGTTACATCGCCTTTTTCAATATTTGAACTTGGCTTAAATAAAGCTGCTGCTGAAACATCTGCATCTGTGTACTTTAACTGTACATTGTTAATTAAATCTATAACTGGAGTATCTTGAATTTGTGCAGTAGGTATTCCTGGAACTTCACTTTCAGGATGGAAAGTACCTTCTGCTTTACCAATAGGTTCATTTAAAAATTCAATTACATTTTCATGATAATTTTCAACTATTTCATCTAAATCTTTATCTTCTTCATAATCACTTATAGAAATAGTTGTACCTTTTTTATCAACTACTGTCCATTTACCATCGTTTTTTTCTAAGCTTAAGTCAAACTTAGCAACTTCTGCAGCGTGACCATAATTAGCTTTTGGTTCAAGTACTAAAGTATCATCAATCATTTTATTTACATTTGAATGATCGTGACCTACTAATAAAGCATCTACATCTGCTTGTTCTGCTATAAGTTTAGCAGCATCAGATCCATCTGATTCGTGTCTAGTTTCTAAACCAGCATGAGCTGCTACAAAAATAACATCTGCACCTTCATCACGCATCTTTTCAGAATACTTTTTTGCTTCCTTTGCCATATGTTTAAATTCTAAAGGCTTAACTTTTGGACCATCCCATCTTGGAATTGATGGTACTGTTAAACCTAAAATACCTACTTTAACGCCTTCAACTTCTTTTATAATATAACTATCTACAAAGTTAGAGCCATCATCTTTATAATAAGTATTTGCACTTAATATAGGAAAATTAGCTTCTTTTCTTATCTTTTTAATTAAATCTAGTCCAAAATTAAATTCATGATTACCTAAAACCATAGCATCATATCCAATTTCATTCATAATATTTATAATTGGATTAGGCTCATCAATTTTTTCTAAATTATATAAATCGTCTGTCAATATTGTTCCTTGAACTGTATCCCCATTATCTACAACTAAAGTATTAGGATTTTCACTTCTAACATCTTTAA
>JBNJDJ010000089.1:0-6098 GCA_051744845.1 Bacillota bacterium | reverse complement strand
TATGCTTATATTTAGCCAAAACATTAACTTACAATTTCATCATCATCATTAGATACGAGCTGGTCATTTGATTATTCGAATGCGAGCTCTAGTTTAGATTCAATTAACTACGGGCTCGCATCTGATGATATATTTTTATAAATATAGCCATCTAGGTGTATGCCTAGGTGGCTTTTTTAATTTAATAAAAAAATAAAGGAGAATATTTTATGAAAAAAGACTTAGAAAAAATAAATTTTATCGATCAAAAATTTAGTGAAACAACTCAAAGCTTTGGATTTAAAAAAATACATCCAAAAATTTTATCGGACTATAATAGTTTAAATACAGAACATAACTCACTATTAAAATTAATAACACCTAGTGGAGAAATTAAACTTTTACAAAACGATCCAACAAAGAGTTTATTAAAAAGAAACACACTTTTTAAGAAAAATTACTATATGACTACAGGTTTTGAACCTAATAAAAAAATGGAGACATTAAAAGGAGGTATAGAAAATTTAGAAAAAGCTTCTATAAAATCTGATGTTGAAACAATAATTATAGCTTATAAGTTTCTTAAAAACTTAAATATAGATAAATTTATTTTAGAAATTGGACATACTCACTTTATAGAAAACTTACTAAGAATAAATAAATTAACTAGTAAAGATAGAAAAAAAATATATAATGCTATACACAACAAAAATAGTTTAACTATAGAAAAAATCTTAAAAGATAAAAATATTTCTAATCAAAAAGGAAAACTACTTAAAAAGTTACCTAAATTATTTGGACCATACGATAAAGTTTTAAGTTCAATAAAAAAATATGAAATAAAAGAAATTAAACCTATAGTTAAATATTTAGAAAAGTTTAGAAAAATTTTAAAAATCTATAACATTGACTTTGAAAAAATAAAGATAGATTTAAGTTTAACAAATAAATACTCATATTATGATGGATTTATTTTTAAAGCTTATGTTAATGACTATGGTCAAAGGTTGTTAAAAGGAGGAAGATATATTTATAACAGTCAAAATGGGACAGGTTTTGGTTTTGAAGTTAAAAATTTAATGGAGGTAATTATTATGAACAGAAATTTAGAAGATTATACAGTTTTAGGAACTAATGAATCGTCAGTTATGATTGCAAATCAACTTAGAACTAAAGGATATAAAGTTAATCAAATTAATCAACAGCTAACATCAAAGGCAATAAAAAAGATTCAAACAAAATATATTATTGAGGTAAATGATAAAAAAATAAAAATAATTGATCAATTAAAAAATACAACTCAAAAACAAAAAATAAATGATTTTACTAAAAAAATTCAAACATTAACTTTAAAGGAGTCGATTCACTAATGAGTATTAATATAGCAGTTTCAAAAGGAAGAGTTTTTAAAGCCTTTGTAAAAATCTTAAAAAATAAAGGTTTTGAATTTGACGGCTTAAAGGGAAGAAAACTAATTATTCCATCAAAAGATAAATCAATAAACTTAATAGTTGTTAAATCGTCAGATGTTCCACTTTATGTAAAAAATTCATTTGCTGAACTTGGAGTAGCTGGTAGAGATGTAATAGATGAATACGAAAATGTATTTTATGAACTACTAGATCTAGATATAGGTTCTTGTGACTTGTGTATAGCAGGAAAAGAAGATTTAGATCTAAAAAAGGATCCTTTAACTATAGCAACAAAATATCCTAAGCAAGCTTCTAATTATTTAAAACAAAAAAATAAAAAGGGAAAAATTATTAAATTAAACGGATCAGTTGAACTAGGTCCAATACTAGGTATTAGCGATTGTATTTTAGATATAGTAGAAACAGGGACTACTTTAAAAGAAAATGATTTAGTAGTTAAAGAACATTTTAAAGAAATAAATTCTTTAATAATCTCAAATAAAATATTTTATAAAACAAAATTTAATCTAATTGATAATTTAATTAAAAAAATTAAGGAGTGATTAACCATGGAAGTTATAAATGCATCAAATATAAATTTTGAAAAGTGCGAAAAATCATTTGATATAGACTTTGAAACTAAAAAAATAGTTACAGATATTTTGTCAGATATTTCAAAAAACAAAGAAAAAGCTTTAAAAAAATATACTAAAAAATTTGATAAAGTTGATTTAGAAAAAATTAGAATATCAGGAAGTAAAATAAAAGAAGCTTACAAATCAATGGATAAAAACTTTTTAGAGATTATTAAAGAAGCCAAAGAAAATATTGAAAAGTTTCACAAAAACCAAGTTTTTAAAGACTTTGAATATCAAACTGTAAACAAATCAACTTTAGGTCAAATTACAACACCAATTAAGAGAGTAGGTTTTTATGTACCAGGAGGAACTGCTAGTTATCCATCGAGTGTTTTAATGAACGTAATACCTGCTATTATAGCAGGAGTAAAAGAATTAGTTTTAATTTCTCCTCCACCTATTAGTAAAGAAATTTTAGCTTGTAGCTACCTTTTAGGAATAAAAGAAATATATTCAATAGGAGGAGCACAAGCAATAGGCGCTATTACTTTTGGTACTGAAACAATAAAACCAGTAGATAAAATAGTAGGCCCTGGTAATAAATATGTAGCAGAAGCTAAAAGACAAGTATTTGGTCAAGTAGATATAGATATGATTGCTGGCCCTTCTGAAATTTTAATCCTAGCAGATAAAGACAGTAATCCTAAATATATTGCTAGAGACTTATTAAGTCAAGCAGAACACGATGAGAATGCAAAATGTTTTTTACTTACTAATAGTAAAAAAACTATTAAAGATACGAAAAGATATTTAAAAGAATTTATTAACAAATCGAAAAGAAAAGACATAATTGAGAAAGCTATTGAAAAGTTAAAAATATATAAAACTGAAAATATAAAAGAAATGATAAAGATATCTAACTCAATTGCACCAGAACATTTAGAAATACTTTTGAAAAATCCTAAAAACTATTTAGAGGATATAAAAAATGCTGGAAGTATATTTATTGGCCCCTTCAGCCCAGAACCAGTAGGCGATTATTTTGCCGGGCCAAACCATACTTTACCTACATCAAAAACAGCTAAATTCTTTTCACCTTTAGGAGTATACGATTTTGTTAAAAGATCTAGTTATATTGAATACTCTAAAAAGGATTTAAAAGCTAATGGTAAAAAGATAATAGAATTTGCAAACAGAGAAAAACTCTTTGCTCACGCAAATAGTATAAAGGAGAGACTAAATGGAATCGATTAAATTAAGTGCTAATGAAAGTCCTTATAATATTTTAGAAAAAAATAATAAAAATATTTTAAAAGATTTTAAAGTAAATCGCTACCCAGATGCATCTTATAAAACTTTAAGAAAGACTTATAGCAAATTAATTAATGTTGATTATAAAAATTTGATTGCTACTAATGGTTCAGACGAATTAATACAACTTATAATTATGACTTTTAGTAAAGAAAAAGATAATATATTAGCTCTTGAACCGACTTTTAGTGAATACAAAAAATTATCTCAAAATTTAGGCAGAAAGTATATAAAAGTTAATCCTAAGAAAAATTTAAAGTTAAATAAAAAGTTAGCTTTAAAAAAAATAAAAAATGAAAATCCCAAAGTAGTATTTTTATGTTCTCCAAATAACCCAACAGGAGAATTACTTAAAAAAGAATATATTAAAAAGGTTATTGAAATAACCAAAGGAATAGTCGTTTTAGACCAAGCTTATATTGAATTTTATAAAAATACATTAGATCTAGACTTTAAAAAATATAAAAATTTAATAATAATGCGTACCCTTTCTAAAGCTTATGGACTTGCTTCTTTAAGAATAGGTTTTGGTATAGCAAATAAAAAATTAATTAATAAATTAAATAAAAAAAGAATGCCTTTTAACATAAGTGGAGTAAGTAATTTTTTAGCAATTAAATTATTAAAAGAAATAAATTTAGAAAAAACAATAGATAAAATTTTAAGTCAAAAAAAATTAATAGAAGAAAAACTAGATCAATTAAATATTAACTACTTAAATAGCCACTCAAATTTTATTATCTTAAAAACTAATTTTAATGAACAAATAGTCAAAAGGGCTGAAAAAAACAATATTCAAATCAGGACATTTAACGATAGTCCGCTAAATAAATATATACGCTTTTCTGTAGGTACAAAAAACGAAAATAATAAATTAATTAAAATAATTAAGCAGGTGAAAGAAAATGGAGCTTAAAAGAGAAACTTATGAAACTAAAATTTACTTAGATATTGATTTTGATAAAAGTTACTTTAGTAAGATAGATACATCAATTGGATTTTTAGACCATATGTTAAACACTTTAGCTAAATACCTAGATATATCACTAAAAATAGAAGCTAAAGGAGATACACATGTAGATTATCATCATTTAATTGAAGATATTGGTATAATTTTAGGCAAGGCTTTAAGAAAACAAATAAATAAAGATAAAAAAATAAATAGATTTGGTAATACAACAATACCAATGGATGATTCATTAGTACTTATAGCACTAGATTTAAGTGGTAGATCATATTTAAATTATTCTGTAGATTATGAAACTTTAAAAGTAGGAAATATCCCTTTAGAGTGTTTTGAAGAATTTTTCTTAAAGTTTACTAATAATGCACAAATGAATTTGCATATAAATAAAATAAATGGTAAAAATTCACACCATATTATAGAAAATATATTTAAAGCACTAGGAGTGGCTTTAAAACAAGCTTTAACTAAAACCGATAACGTATTAACTACGAAAGGAAAACTAGGTGATTAGATGATAGTAATCTTAGATTATGGACTAGGTAACTTATATAATTTGAAAAATGCACTTAAAAAAATAGGCTTTGAAAGTAAAATATCTAATAACAGTGATGAAATTCTAAATGCAGATATTTTATTTATGCCAGGAGTAGGAGCATTTTATGAAGCAATTAAAAATTTAAAAAATAAGGATTTAATAGATGTATTAAATAAAAGAAATGAAAAAAAATTACCTATAGTAGGTATATGTTTAGGAATGCAACTTTTATTTGAAGAAAGTTATGAAAAGAAATTGACTAAAGGTCTAGGATTTTTAAAAGGAAGTCTAAAAAAATTTGATATTTCTCTTAAAATCCCTCATATGGGATGGAATAAACTTGAATTTAAAAATAATTCTTTTATAAATGAAGACTTAGATTCACAAAGTTATGGTTATTTCGTTCATTCTTTTTACTTAACTGATTATAATAAAAAAGATTTAATAGCTTATAGTGATTATGAAGTAAAGGTGCCAGCAATTGTAAAAAATAATAACCTTATTGGAATACAATTTCATCCAGAAAAAAGTTCTAAAGATGGATTAAAGATTTTAGAAAATATTATAAAGGAGTTTATATGAAAGTAATCCCAGCAATAGATTTAAAAGATAATCAATGTGTTAGACTTACTAAGGGAAAAATGAATGATAATAAAGTTTATTTTAAAGATCCAGTAAAAGCTTTAAAAATGTTTGAAAAAGATTTTTCAAATATCCATATCATTGATTTAAACGGTGCTTTTGATGGTAAATTAACAAATTATAAAACTTTAAAAAGACTTGTAAAAAATACTGACTTAAAAATCCAATATGGTGGTGGAATAAGATCTTTTAAAATAGTTGAAAAATTAATAAACTTAGGAATCAATCAAGTAATTATAGGAACTATGGCTATCAAAAATCAAGAAGAGTTTAAAAAGGTAGTTAAAAAGTATAATGAAAAGGTAATTGTTAGCTTAGATGTGAAAAATGAAGAAGTAGTAATCAACGGATGGGCTAAAAACACTAAAATATCTATTGACCAAGCTATAAAAAATATGGAAAAATTAAATGTTAATAACTTTTTAATTACTGATGTTTCTAAAGATGGAACACTTACAGGACCTAATGTAGCTTTATATAAAAGATTACTAGATACTTATAATGTAAATATAATAGCTTCTGGAGGAGTAAGTTCTAATAAAGATCTTGAAAAATTAAAGGCAATTGGTATTAAAAAGGTGGTAGTAGGTAAGGCCTTATACGAAAATAAAATTGAAAGGACAAATTATGATAACTAAAAGAATTGTACCTTGTTTAGATATTAAAGATGGTAA
>JBNJDJ010000088.1:0-6178 GCA_051744845.1 Bacillota bacterium | reverse complement strand
TCTAAATATTCATCTTTAATTTTAACAATACTGTTTTTTGAAATTTTCTTTTTTATATTCATTTATTCTTCTTTATTTTTGTGACATAAACTTTATCTTTGTTGCTCAACTAATTTTTTATTATAGCAAGTTTTATAAAATTATAAAAAAATATTTTATAATATCAGAATAGTGCTGGTTTTCTTAAAGCCTAATATATAATTTTTTTACTGTATTCTTTGGAATCTTATTATTGAAAATCTTTACATCTTTTTTAGATTGTAAATTTTTATATTTAATTTTATAAAAATAATTTTAGAAAATTTAACATTGCTTCTTTGATATAGTCCAATTTAAATTGATTAAAATAACTTATAAGTACATAACATGATTGAGGATATAATTGTTTCAAATATCTTATGATAAAAATATAAATAAAATGAAATCTAAATCAAAATTTGATTGCTTAAATATTGAAAAAGAAAAAGGCAATCAATATCCTTTCCCTGTAAAAAATAAAAGCAACTTTGAATTAATAGGAACCAATACCTTGCTTTTTAATGGTAACTGCATTGACAAAATGCAATTAATTAAATCAGAATCAACAGATTTAATCCTGACAGACCCACCATATAATTTAGGTAATTTTATGCATAGCAGAAACACAAACCTTATTAAGATGCGGGAAAATCAGTTTGCATATGCTGAATGGGATAAACTTTCTCAAGAAGATTGGACAAAAGAAATAGAGAAATTTTTTAAAGAAAGCAGTCGAGTTCTAAAAAAAGGCGGCACACTATTAATATTTATGTCTTTAATGAAGATAGAAACAATAGTAAATATAGCCCAAAAACATAATTTTTATTATAAAACCACTGGAATTTGGCATAAAACAAATCCAATGCCAAGAAACATGCATATTCACTTTGTAAATTCTACAGAAGCTTGGGTATATTTTATAAAAAACAATACATCAGGAACTTTTAACAATAAAGGTAAATTAGTTCATGATTTTATAGAAACATCTGCAACAACTTCTAAAGAAAAAAAATTTGGGAAACATCCAACTCAAAAACCTATAAAATTAATAAGTCACTTTATTAAACATTTATCTAATGAAAATGATTTAGTTTTAGATCCCTTTATGGGCAGCGGAACAACCGGGGTTTGTTCAAGCCAATTAAATAGAAATTTTATTGGTATTGAACTTGATAAAACTTACTATGATTTATCAATAAAAAGACTTAACCATGAAAAAACTTAGAGTTGTTGATATTTTTTCTGGTGTTGGCGGGCTATCTCAAGGATTTATATCTAAAAATTTTAATATAGAACTTGCTATAGAAAATGATAAAGAGATAGCTTATTCATATAATTTAAACCATCCTGGGACTAAAGTATTAAACGAAGATATTTCAAACATCAATTTTGAACAAATTTCAAAAAAGTTACCCTCAATTGACGTTGTAATAGGTGGTCCTCCTTGTCAAGGCTTTTCACAAAAAGGCCAACGATTAAGTATAAAAGATAAAAGGAATTATCTTTTTCAAAAATTTATAAATGCTGTTATCTTTTTAAAGCCTAGTTATTTTGTTTTAGAAAATGTGCCAAATATATTAACAACAGCAAAAGGTTTTTTTAAAAAAGAAATTATAGAAGGTTTTGAGAAAATTGGATATCAAGTAAATTCAGAAATACTAAATGCATCAGATTTTGGTATACCTCAAAATAGAAAAAGAGCTTTTTTTATAGGTTCCTTAAACGGTAATATTATTAATTTTCCTTCTTATGAAGAAAAGAGAGTAACTATAAAAGACTCTATCTATGATTTACCTTTCATAAATTCAGGGGAAGGCAAAAATTTTTATGACTATCAAAAACCAGCTTTTTCAGAATATCAGAAAAAACTTCGAATTGGATCATCTGGAATACACAACCATATTGCAACGAATCATTCAAAACTAGCTATAGAAAGGTTAAAACTTATTCCAAAAGGAAAAGGAAGAGAAGTTTTACCCAAACACCATAGAACAAAATCAATTTATAGTGGAACTTGGTCAAGGTTAATCGAAAATGACATAGCAGCTACTATAACAACAAGATTTGATACACCTTCATCAGGACTATTCACCCATCCTATTTTAGACCGATGCTTGACAGTTAGAGAGGCTGCAAGGATACAATCTTTTCCAGATAAATTTATTTTTCATGGATCAAAATCATCCCAAATGAAACAAGTAGGGAACGCTGTTCCCCCATTGTTAGCTGAAAAAATAGCAGAAAAAATTTTGGAGGATATAAATAAATGACAGAAAAACCATCTCCCCTACTACCAAGAAATGAATTAACTTATCGACAAGGTATAAAATCATCTCTTAAAGATATGAAAGCGCTTATAGCAAGTCTTTTTTCATTATATATAATTAATGAAAAAAAAAGCTCACTTGATTATTCACAATCTTTAAATGACGCCAGTAACGGTAAAACAAAAATTAATTTAAAAAAAGATTTAGAAAAAATATTATTAAATTTTTTTAGCGATCAATTTAAAAGTAGTGAAATTGATAAAAAAAAATTTTTAGATAATTTTAATAAGACTCCTCTATTCACAAGCCAAATAGAAGCGCTACAAGTTGTTCTTGAATTATTTTGGAAAATAGGAAAGATTCAGTTTATAGAAGAAAAAACCATATCCATTGAGAGAACAGGCGGCAATAGATATGAAAAAAGGATAACATTCTCAACAAATATAGAAATACTCGATAGCATTTTAACTGATAAAGAAAACAAACTTGACGAGTTTGCTAAAAACTTACTTTTTAATTATATTGCTGGTACTAAGCTAGAAACTAATAATATAGAAAATAAATTCATAAAGATTTTAACAATATTTTCTGAACACACACAATATAAAATAAGAGATAAAGATAAGAAAGAAACCGAATTCCAACAAGAAGGAATTTATGACCAATTAATCAAAGAAAATGAAGTTATCGGAGAGGATAAGATTGAAAAAGTTGGTCCTTTTAGAATATTAAATTCAGCTATCACACAAAACTTAAATTACTTTATTAAAAAAAAAGCAAATAATTTCATTTTAAAAGATGATATCTCTATAAATGAGCTAAATAATTATAGAGAAAAAGTAAATACCTACCTGAATTTAATGCCTTATAATACAACTATCATAATAGAAGATACTAAAGAAGATACTAAAGAAAAAATCTCTTCACCTTTAAATAAAATTTTTTATGGTGCTCCAGGGACAGGGAAATCCCATAAAGTTAACCAAATAATTATGGGTAATGAAGAAAATACAGAAATTGTAACATTTCACCCTGAATTTGACTATGTCTCTTTTGTAGGTGGATATAAACCAAGTATGGATGGTGATAACATAAAATATGAATTTGTTCCCCAAGCTTTTACCAACATATACTTAGAAGCATGGAAAAATCAAGATAACGACTACTTTTTAGTTATCGAAGAAATTAATAGAGGAAATTGCGCAGAAATTTTTGGAGATATTTTTCAATTGCTAGACCGAAATTCAAATTATAGAGTTACTCCATCGAAAGAATTAAAAGAATATTTACAAAAAAATTTAAGTGGGGAGCTTTTAGAATATTCCAAAAAATTATTATTACCACCAAATTTAAATATTCTTGCAACAATGAATACTTCTGACCAAGCTTTATTCCCAATGGACAGTGCTTTCAAAAGAAGATGGGATTGGGAATATATTCCAATTAACTATGAAATCTCAGATGATAACCTATCTTCAAAGTTTTTTATTGAAATAAATGAACATGAAACATTTTCATGGATCTCATTTATCTCTGCTGTTAACACTATCATAAAAACAAATGAAAACTTAGGGATGGATAAATGCATTGGAAATTACTTTATTAAACCTCAAGAAACACACAAAATCGGAATAGATACATTTATAAATAAAGCTATCTTCTATCTATGGAATGATGTTTTTAAAGACGAGCCAGAAGAGCTTAATATTTTTAAGGATAAAACTTCATACGAAGATTTTTTCCCTATTAATTCTAATGGGATAAATAAAATCAGAGAACTACTTCATAACATTCAAGTAAATATAGAAAATAAATAGTTTTAATTATGAAAATTTTGATAGAAGGTGAGAATTACTCGCTAGATATTTTACAAAATATTTTTAACGATCAAAAATTTTATATAGAAAATAATCAAGAAGGAATTATATCTTATGTAGGTTACTATCATTCCTATAAAAAAGGTGAAATTGTTTACATGCTACCAAAAGTTTTTATGATAGACCATTATCAAACAGTTTTTGGAATAAACAAATATGACCTTATTAATTTAAAAAATGAAGATCCCACTTTTAAACATGAACAAAAATATTCTTGGATCAGGCAGATTTCATTCTATTTTTTTAGTAGTTTAAAAGAGTATAAAAAAAGAAATTATTTTTCAAATATATTACAAAAAAATCTAACTCCCAATTTGAACTCCAATATCGGTAATTATGAGTATACTTATATTGATTTACTCTTGAGCTTTTTAAAATTTTACAAAAAAAATAAAAACCACTTATTATATAGATATATTGAATCAAAAACACATCACACAAAAAATACACAATGGGAAAAAACAGTAAGAAAAAATATTCCTTTGATAAGAAAAAATCAGCCTATATATATTAACTATAGAAACAAAAAAAAAACAGTTAACACAGAAGAAGAGCTGCTTTTATATTTTTTTTCTATACTGAATCATTTTAATGATGAACATAAATTATTTTTAGACATTAATAAATCCTTTAAAGTGATAAAAGGGGCTAAATTTAGAGCTTTACAAAAAACAGGGAGATCAAAATTAAAAAAAATTAAATATAAATATTTCAGCGACGTATTAAAAAAAATGTATAGACTTTGTGATATTTATTTTAATTTAATGGACAAAAGAAGTAGATATCATGAGCATGAAGAATATATAACCTTTAATAATTATAACATTGTCTTTGAAGATATGATTGATAAACTTTTTTCAGACAATTTTTCTAACCAAGCAGAAGATATTCCATCTTTAAAAGATTTAAAATACAATTATGACGGAAAAATTATTGATCACATCTTTGATTACAAATCTTTAATTGATAGTAGTGATATTTTTTATATAGGTGATTCAAAGTATTATAAATCAGGCAATAATCCTAATAAACTTTCAAAGTATAAACAATTTACATACGCTAAAAATATTATACAATACAATATTGATTTTCTTAATAAAACTGGCGATTATTACACTAAAAATATAAGATACAGAGATGAAATAACGGAAGGTTATAATGTAACACCCAATTTTTTTATTTTCGGATATATAAACAATTATAAAGACTTTAAAAACGACAATTTACAAGAAAAAGGCTCTGTGATTAAATCGTTCCATTATGAAAAAAGATTGTTTGATAGAGATACCTTATTTATAAATCAATATAAAATAAATTTTTTATATGTTTTAAAAGCATATACTCATCAAGATAATTTAACTAAAAAAAATTTTAAGTTAAAAGTAAAAAACCAATTTAGAAATAATTTTATATCTTTTTTTTCTGATCCCCAAAAATGCCAATATGAATTTTTTATTTATAAATACTCAAATATTCATGAATTTATTAATAATAATTTTAGGACATTGATTGGAAAAACATTTATAACAAATGAAAAAAATCTTATTTTAGCAAAACACATAAAAGATGACAGTTTGAATCATCTTTTAAAAAATTTCAATAACTATAAAATCCAATAAAAAAGTTACAGCTATTTATAAAGCAAGAGATCAATAACCCGATATTTCTATAATATATAAAGCAAATTCTAGAAATACTGGATTTGTCTTGCTTGCCAACCCCACTACCGGATAACATTTGGATTGCTTCTAAAACTTTATCATACTCTTTTAAATCAGTTTTTTTTAAGCTTACAAGAGACGATAGTCTTTTATCGTTAACGTATATCCCGCTAGAATATTTTGAATTAGTCTTTTGTTTTTCAGATACATCAGCCTTAAAATTCCTCAGGTAACAAACAGGTACCAAGTGCTGATTCTTTTTTTCAGGCATAACTAAAAATAATCTTAGACATATAAATACTAAAAAATCTGCAATTAAAGGCGCGCAAGAACCTTTAAAATTTTGTAAAAAGGG
>JBNJDJ010000087.1:0-6214 GCA_051744845.1 Bacillota bacterium | reverse complement strand
TTAAGTGCTTCAAATGCTTTAAATAAATTGGCTGAGCTTATGCCAGATGAAGCTCATTTAATAAAAGAAAATGGTGAAACTAAAGACGTTTCAGTGGATTCACTTAATTCAAATGATCGTTTATTAATAAAACCTGGTGAAAAGATACCAGCAGATGGAAAGATTGTAAAAGGTAGTAGTTCAATAAATGAATCAATGCTTACTGGTGAATCAACTCCTGTTGAGAAAAATAAGGGTGATGAAGTTATAGGTGGTTCAATTAATGGAGAAGGTTCGGTAGAGATTTTAATAGAAAAATTAGGAGACGATTCTTATTTATCAAAAGTAATAAATATGGTTAAAGAAGCACAAGCTTCTAAATCAAATACACAAGATTTAGCTAATAAAGCAGCATTTTGGTTAACAGTAATTGCTTTAACTGTTGGTTTTTCAACACTAGCTATTTGGTTAATAATAGGAGAAAGCATAACTTTTGCAATTGCAAGAATGGCTACTGTTATGGTTATAACATGTCCACATGCATTAGGTCTAGCTACCCCTTTAGTGGTTGCTAATTCAACTGCTTTATCTGCACAAAATGGATTGCTTATTAGAAATAGAACAGCTTTTGAAAATTCAAGAAAAATTGATGCTATAGTTTTTGACAAAACAGGTACTTTGACTCATGGAGAATTTGGAGTTAATTTTATAAATTCTTTAAATGAAAATTTTGATGAAAATGAGATTTTAAGTATTGCTGCAAACTTAGAGCAAAATTCAGAACACCCAATAGCTCAAGGTATAATTAATAAGGCTAAATCAAAGGATATTGAAATACATACTATCGAAGATTTTCAAGCTATCAAAGGAAAAGGTGTAAAAGGAAAAGTAAATGGCAAAAAAACAATGGTTGTTAGTCCATCTTATTTAAAGGAAAATGATTATGAAATTCCTAAAAATTTAGATAGCCACAATATTTCTACAAATGTTTATGTAATTGTTCAAAAAGATTTAGTTGGTGTTATTGGACTATCTGATCAAATACGTAAAGAATCATATGATGCAATTAAAAAGTTACAAGAAAAAGATATTGAATGTTTTATGTTAACAGGTGATAATGAAGAAACTGCAAAAGAGGTATCAAATGAATTAAATTTAGATGGCTATTTTGCACAAGTTCTACCTGATGAGAAACAAGAAAAAATAAAAGAACTTCAAAAAGAAGGAAAATTTGTAGCAATGACAGGTGATGGTGTAAATGATGCTCCAGCTTTAGCTCAAGCTGATGTAGGAATAGCTATAGGCTCTGGAACAGATGTAGCAGCTGAAACAGCTGATATCATTTTAGTAAATAGTAATCCTCAAGATGTAGTAACATTAATTTCTTTTGGTAAAGCAACTTATAAGAAGATGTTACAAAATTTAGCTTGGGCAACAGGATACAATTTATTTGCCATTCCATTAGCAGCTGGTGTTTTAATAAGCTTTGGTATATTAATTTCACCAGCAATAGGAGCTATATTAATGTCACTTAGTACGGTTATAGTAGCAATAAATGCTAAATTATTATCAGTTAAATAAAATATTAAAAAATGGCTATTGATTAAAAAAAATCAAATAGCCATTTATATATTTATTAAACAAATTATATATTTTTACCTTTCTTCTCTAAAATAAGGAATTGATAAACCTTTTGGTGGACCATTTTCATTATCTTTTTTAATAGAACTAATAACTAAAATTACTATAGTAAAAAGATAAGGAAGGGCTTCTAATAAACTTTGTGGAACATTAAGATGTTGAATACGTAATCCTAAAATACTTAATCCTCCAAAAATAAATGAAGCATAAATTGCTTTTAAAGGATTCCACTTAGCAAATATAACAAGTGCAATAGCAATCCAACCTTTACCACTAGTAATATTTTCTTGCCATACAGGCACTTCTACAATAGATAAATAAGCTCCACCTAAACCACAAAGAGCTCCTCCTAAAAGAATATGAACATATTTATATAAGTTAATATTAACACCAGCATTATCAGCTGATTTAGGATTTTCTCCTATAGCTATTAAATTAAGACCGTATTTAGTTTTATATAAATAAATGCTTATAACTATAGCTAAAACAAATGATAAATAAACAAATATATCTTGATTAAATAAAACATTACCTATAACTGGGATTTTACTTAAAAAAGGAATTTTTATTGGTTTATAAAATTCAATAATATTTTTAGGCATTTTTTCACCAACGAAATTTGTTCCTAAGTAACTAGATATACCTTGTCCAAATATAGTTAAAGCTAGTCCTGATACAATTTGATTAGCTCTTAATGTAACAGTTAAAAAAGCATATATATATGAAGATACCATTCCACCTAAAATAGCACCTAAAAGAGCTAAAATTGGATTTTGAGTGATTATACCACTAGCAAAGCCTGATATAGCTCCAATAAGCATCATGCCTTCTACGCCTAAATTTAGATGTCCAGCTTTTTCAGTAATTATTTCTCCTATTGTTGCAAATAATAAAGGAGTTGATGCAATTACTACAGCAACTAAAAACTTTTCAATCATTCTGTCACCTCTTTTTTATGAATAAATAGTTTTAAATCGTATTTAATAAAAAACTCACTTCCTATTACAAAAAATAGTATAGTACTTTGTAAGATATCAGCTGCTGAAGCAGGTATTCCAAATGCAGTTTGTATAAAACTTCCGCCTTTAATTAATCCTGCAAAAAGTAAACTTACAGGTATAATTAAACTAGGTAATAAAGATGAAAGCCAAGTAGTTATAATAGCTGTAAAACCATAACCTGCTGAAAGCATAGGAGTTAAAGTTTGATTAATAGCAGATGCTTGAATAAAGCCTACTATACCACATATTCCTCCAGAAGCTAATATTGAAAAAATTATTGTTTTATTAATATCAATACCAGCGTATTTAGCAGTATCTTTTGATTCTCCAATTATTGAAAGATTATATCCCCATTTTGAATATTTCATAAGTATTGTAATAGTTATAACTACAATAATAGTTATAATCCATCCTATATGAAGTCCAAATAACTTTGGTAAAATAGCTGAAGCTTCAAATGTCTTTATACTTGGGAATCCAAAAGCTTTTGGATCTTTCCACGGACCGTATTTCAAAAAGGTAATCCATTTAATTGCTATATAATTAAGCATTAAAGTAACAATAGTCTCATTAGTATTAAATTTTACTTTTAATAATGCAGGAATAAGTGCCCATAGACTTCCACCTACAAAACCTGCAACTAACATAACTAAAAGTAAAATAGGTTTAGGAAGATATGAGTGATAAAGAGCAAAATAAGATGCAAAAAATGCACCCATAAGTATTTGTCCTTCTCCTCCTATATTCCAAAATTTCATTTTAAAAGCTATCATGATACCTATAGATGTAAGTATTAACGGAATAGCTACTTTTAAAGTTTCTATAATTCTATATTTAGATCCAAAAGCACCTTTAAAAATAGATATATATACATTAAAAGGGCTGTGGCCTAAAAGTTTTATAAAAAAAGATGAAGTTAAAAGAGCTACAAAAATTGCAAAAAATCTTATAAGTATTTTTTTCCTTTTAGAAATATAGTCTTTTTTTACCATTTTAAGCATTTTTATTCACCTTCTTTATGTCTGTTAATTTTTGTCCTGCCATTAAAAACCCAATTTCTTCTTTTGTTGTCTCTTTTGTATTAACTATACCTGTAATTTCTCCTTCACTTAAAACCATAATTCTATCACATAAACCTAAAAGGGTATCTAAGTCTTCGCCTATAAATAAAATACCTACACTTTTTTGTTTTTGTTCATTTAATAGATCGTAAATAGTATGAGAAGAATTAATATCAAGTCCTCTAACAGCATAAGCAGTTATTAATAAATGAGGATTAGTATCAATTTCTCTGCCAATTAAAACTTTTTGAATATTTCCTCCGGATAATTCTTTTACTGGATGATAAATTCCAGGAGTTTTAATTGATAATTGTTTAATTAAATTTTTACATTTTTCTTCTACTTTTTTTCTTTTCAAAAATATTCCATTTTGATTATAATGTTCTTTTATTAAATAATTATCAACCATATCTAATGAAGCAGCAAGTCCCATTCCTAGTCGATCTTCAGGAATAAAAGACATTGATATTTTTCTATTAATAATATCGCTAGGTTTATGATTAGTAATATCTTTATTTTCGTAGATAATCTTACCTTCACAAGCTTTTTGAAGTCCAGCTATAGTTTCACAAAGGGTTTTTTGTCCACTATTTGAAACACCTGCTACACCTAGGATTTCTCCTCTATTTATTTCAAAATTAATATTATAAAGTAATTTAGTTGAGTTATTTTTTACAGTTAAATTTTTTACTTGTAAAATAGTTTCACCAATTTCAGTTTTTGGATTTTCAATTTTTAAATCTGTTTTTTGTCCTACCATTAAATCAGTTAATTCTTTAGTATTAGTTTTGTTGGTTTCTAAGGTATTTATTGATTTACCTTTTCTTAAAACAGTTACTCTATCAGATATTTCCATTACTTCATTTAACTTATGAGTAATTATAATCAAAGCACAACCTAAAGAAGCCATTTTTTTCATAATTTTAAAAAGCTTTTTAGTTTCTTGTGGAGTCAAAACAGCAGTAGGTTCATCTAAAATTAAAATGTCTGCTCCAGAGTATAAAACCTTAATTATTTCTAGTGATTGTTTTTCTCCTATAGACATTTCATATACTTTTTTATTTAATGTAATTGGCAAATTATATTTATTACTAATATCCTTTATTTTTTTTGAAGCATTACCTTTATTAAAAAAGAAATTTTTACTTTGTCCTATTAATATATTTTCTTTTGCAGTTAAATTATCAACTAGTTCATGATGTTGATGTATCATACCAATTCCGTGATTTATAGCATCTTTAGGAGAAGATAATTTAGTTTTTTTCCCTTTTATAAAAATAAAACCGCTATCAGGTTTATATACACCTGATAGCATGTTCATTAAAGTAGACTTACCAGCACCATTTTCTCCTAAAATAGCATGGATTTCTCCTTTTTTTAATTGAAAGTCAATATTTTGATTTGCCTTTACTTTTCCAAATGATTTTGAAAGTTTTTGTGTTTCTATATATAAGTTATCTGTCATGATTCTCCTTATTCTTCAATTGAACCTTTAACGCCTTCAACAAACCACTCCATTTCAAGCATTTCTTTATCTGATAAACTTTCACCTTTTTCAATTTTAATATTTCCATCTTGATCTTTAATAGGTCCTTGGAAAACTTCAAAGTCACCATTTACAATAGCTTCCTTTGCCATTTGAACTTTTTCTCTAGAACCTTCAGGAGCAAGTTCAGTCAATTCATCTAATTCAACAATGTTATCTCCTAAACCTTTCCAGTATGAGTGAGATTCAAATTCATTATTCATAACATTTTTTACTTGGTCTACATAATAAGGACCCCAATTCCAAACTGGTGCAGTCATATAAGCATCTGGTGCCATTTCTTTCATTGAAGTATTATAACCGATTGAAAAAGCATCGTATTCTTCAGCAGCTTGTTGTGGACCAGCAGTATCTTGATGTTGAGCTATTACATCTATACCTTTATCTAAAAGTGCAACAGCTGATTCTTTTTCCTTTCCTGGATTATACCATGTTGATGTCCAGTTAACTTCTACAGTAACATCAGGATTTACTGATTTAGCACCTAATGTAAATGCATTAATTCCTCTAATAACTTCTGGGATAGGGAATGCAGCTACATATCCGATTTTATTAGATTCAGTTTTCATACCTGCAACTATACCTGATAAATATCTAGGTTGATATATTCTACCAAAGTAATTTGCCATATTATCAGTAGTTTTATATCCTGAGCAATGGAAAAATTTAACTTCTGGATATTCTTTACTCATTTTTTCAACATAATTCATATAACCATAACTTGTTGCAAAAATTACTTTAGCACCTTGGTCTACCATATTTCTAATTTCTGATTCGATAGATGCATCTTGGTCTGAAACTGATTCAACATATAAAGTTTCAACATCTAGCTTTTCTTCAAGATATTTTCTTCCTTGATCGTGAGCATAACTCCATCCACCGTCACCTACAGGTCCTACATATACAAAACCTACAGTTAATTTATCTGAAGTTTCTGTTTCATTACTTTCAGTTTCTGTTTCATTACTTTCAGTTTCTGTTTCATT